>DASZJH010000181.1:0-21854 GCA_035948375.1 Chthoniobacterales bacterium | reverse complement strand
TTCCTTAGCGTGCTCGTGAACCGGTAATGGAAAGTTCCGGTAAATGAGACGCAGGTTGTATTGTTTTTGCAGCTGATTGATCGGTTCGGAAAGTCTGCCACAGGGCGGACATTGAAAGTCTCCGAATTCTTCGAGTGTCACAGCGGCGTCGGCCGGTCCGAGAACATGAGCGGATTCCCCCCCTTGCTCGCCCGTTTCCTTTGAGATTTTCAGTGGCGGATTGGCGGCGCGTTTAGCGCGATAAAGGTACGTGCCGCTGCCGAGCGCGGCGGCAGCAACCAGGCCAACGATGATAAAAGGCGCGTATCGGCTCATGGGTTAAGCGTGCACATATAGCTTAGCTCGGCGAGCCTGCAACGAAGGTTCTCAATCTTTTACTGACGGCGGCACTACGGGTCGAACGCAGGCGCCGCTCAAATATGCGTTACGGCAACGCGGTCCGGGAATGCTGCTGCACATCAGCGATGTCGGAGCTGTTTATCAAACCGTTGGCAGTCACGTCTTCTCGGAAGTTGCTGAGCGTTACGCTCTGGCCGGATTGCGATTGGGTCTGGGAGATATCACTCGAGTTGACCGCCCCGTTTCCGGTCGTGTCACCTTCGAGTACACTCATCGGAACGCTGACGTTTCCGCTGTTCCCTCCGCCGCTGACGCCGACCGGGTTAACGCTAGGTGTTTGTGCGTTGCTCACGTTCGTGAGGTTCACCGTTACTTCCGTGTTATTAACTGAAAATCCTCGACTTGCTCGCGGTTATTCAACCCAACCCCGAACGAGATGCGGCTCTCTGGATGGCTCGGTTGCCGATATTTTTACTGGATGCGCGGTGGAATCCTGCACCTCAGCCGGCTGCCCATTGGCGCGTCTAGGATGGCCTTAACTTTTGAGACCGACTACAGGAGATGACCAAGCTTCGTTTTCTTGGTCGCGAGATATTTTTCGTTGTGCGGATTGGCTGGCGCGCGAATTGGCACCTGCTCGACCATTTCCAGTCCGTAACCTTCTAGGCCAACGACTTTCTTTGGGTTGTTGGTCAGGAATCTGAATTGCCGAACACCGAGGTCGAAAAGAATTTGCGCACCAAGTCCGTAGTCGCGCAGATCGGCCGGGAGCCCGAGTTTCGCGTTGGCCTCGACCGTGTCGAGGCCTTGTTCCTGCAATTTGTAGGCATGAATTTTCGCGGCGAGACCGATGCCGCGGCCCTCTTGGCGCATGTAAACAAGAACGCCGTTGCCTTCCTCGGAAATTTGCCGCAGTGCCGCGTGAAGTTGATTTCCGCAGTCGCATCGGCGCGAACCAAACACGTCGCCGGTGAGACATTCGCTGTGCACGCGGACCAACGCCGGCTTGTTCTTGTCGATCTTTCCCTTTACTAGCGCTAGGTGATGCATCCCGTCGAGCAATGACCGATACAGATGCAGGTCGAAATCGCCGTAATCAGTCGGCAATTTCACTACTTGTTCGAGCTCGACCAGTTTTTCTCGTTGCCGGCGGTAGGCGATCAAACTTTGGATCGTGCAAATCCGCAACCCATGCTTTTTGCGGAACTCCATCAGCTCCGGCAACCGCGCCATGGTTCCGTCGTCGTGCAAAATCTCACAAAGCGCGCCCGCCGGTTGTAGTCCGGCCATCCGCGCAAGATCGACCGCCGCTTCGGTATGACCCGCACGCCGCAATACGCCGCCGTCTTTCGCCCGCAAGGGAAACACGTGTCCAGGTTGCGCTAGATCCTCCGGGGTAGAGTGGGGATTCGCGATCGCCAGAATCGTAGTCGCGCGATCGTAAGCGCTGATGCCGGTGGTGATCCCGCGCGCCGCGTCTACTGAAACGGTAAAATCCGTTCGCTGCGCTTCCCGATTTTGCGTGACCATCCTTTGCAACCCGAGCTGTTCCGCGCGCTCGTTAGAGATCGGCACGCAGATCAAACCGCGTCCGTGCATCGCCATGAAATTGACCGCTTCGGGCGTCACTTTCTCGGCCGCGATTACGAGATCGCCTTCATTTTCGCGATCGGCATCGTCGGTCACGATCACGATCCGCCCCTTGGCGATCTCGCTTACCACATCGTCGATCGCATCAAACTGAAATGTCTCCGTTGCTTTCGTGATCATCAGCGGGAAAGCACTTTAGCTTTATTTTGCGCTGCTGGCCACAATTGCTTCGGGAGTATGCGATCGATTTTTTGAATCTGACTGTTCGTTGCATTTCGCTTCATCGTTCCCTGCGCAAAGCAGTTCTCGACAATCAGCAAGACCGTAGAGAGCGCGTTGGTTCGCCTGAGCATTCGCCAATTCAACTGACGAAAGTTTGTGAAGTAAAGTCCGACACGTTTCAGGTTAAGGATTTTGCGAAATTGTCTCGAACTTGGCTTCGGAAAAACCTTATTAAGAAGTGAAGGCAGCCGTGTACCGTGTAGCTAGGGGAGCAGCCTGACTTCCTATGAAAACGCTTATTTCCCAAAACTTTCTCGCCATTTCCGGTCGCACGCTTCTGGCGGCGGTCGCAGCATTGATCATCTCCGGCTGCGCGGTAATGCTGGTGGGTCCGTACGATGAAGTCACCGATAAAGCGATTAATGATCTCGAAATCAAAACGGAGCAGTTCATCGCGAAGATGGAGAACACGCGCGGCGATTATGAGGGCAACAAGCCTTTCTATGTCGACGCCAAGGCGAGTGTTCGCACAATTCGATTGCGTGCCGAACTCTATCCGAAGAACGCCGGCGAACTGAAAGAACTCGATCTTCTCGATCAAAACCTTGACAACCTGGCGAAGCTCCATCGCGCCGGTGCGCTCACCGGGATTGCCGCCGACGGTGCGCGAACGGCGTTGGAAGCAAATTTCAAATCGTTAACGCAGATCGAACTCGCAAAGAAACGCAGCAGCGGCGTTTCAAGCACCAACGGATGAGATTATGACGAACATCGACGCGGAGAAACTTGCGGCGGACATGCTCGCAGCGGTGAAAGGAAAATTGTCGCCCCATTGGAACGCAGTGGCGCCGTTCGCGCAATCTGAAATGGAAAAGCTCGCCGTCACCGCCGCGCAGATTCGAGTCGGCCAGGCCGCCGGGAGTTTGACGAAGGAGCAGGCCGAAATTCTTTTGTCGATGCAAGCCAACGCGTCTCAAGCGGTCCTGACCGCAGTTGAAACTGTCGGAATGATCGCAGCCCAGGATGCGATTAACGCTGCGATCGACGTTTTGAAAACAGCCGTAAACAAAGCGATCGGGTTCGCGTTTTTATGAGAATGATTCTAGGGCTTGCGCGACTCCCAGATTGAATTTTCCCATGCTCGACAGTCTCGATACCGTTATCGCCTTCGTTGTGATCATGCTGGTGGTGAGTCTGCTCATCACTATTGCGGTGCAAATGGTTGCGGCAGCGCTCAATCTTCGGGGGTTGAATCTGGCGCAGGGATTGAAGCGAACTTTTGCCGTTATCGTTCCGTCCAGCATTGATTCGGCGAGCGAGCAGAACGCTAAGAATCTGGCAAATTTTATTTTGAAGGGTCGATTTCTTTCGGACAGTTTTTTGCCCGATTGGCCCATCTTGCGTTGGTGGCGACATGCCCAGGCCATACGGCCGGATGAAATCTTTGACGCCATTCAGCGAATTGCCATCGGAAAAGAACCAGTCGGTGCGGAAAACGGCGCTGCGCTCGCGGACAATGCGCGCAAAATTCTTATCGCTCTGGGCGTGGAACCGAAAACCCTCGATGACGCGGCGAACAGGGTTGGCGTAGCGCAGCAAACTACGAAGGATCTGAGTGAAGTAGCTAATCAGGCTTTAGAAGACTTGCCCGAAGCGGTTCAAGCAAAAGTAAAGGGCGCGGTTAAGACCCTGACGGACCAGTTCGCGGCTGCCGAGCAAGCGGCGGCAGCACAACTTGTCAAAACGGCAGCGACGTTCGATGAGGCACGCACGAAATTCGGGGGTTGGACCCGCGTTTGTGAGGAGCGCGTGCAGCAATGGTTCACCATGCACACGCGCATTATCACGGTCGTGTTTGCGTTTGTATTCGCATTTTGGCTGCAACTCGACGCCGTGGCGATCTTCAAGCTCGTTTCTTCCAACAAATCCGTTCGGGACAAACTAGTTGCTCAGTCAGCGGCCATCAGTGCGCAAGCCGACAAAGCGATCCGCAACAGTCCGAGCATTTTTGAAAAAGCTTTTAGTGTCTGGCTGAACGAAAGCGATCAAAGCGTGAAGGCTGCGGTAGGCTCTCTTACCGTTGAACCAAACGACACTCGTGAAACGTTAACCGGTCGGCTCGAGGCAAAGCTAGCTTCGCTCGGAGATAAAAAGGCCGCCGGTCTCAAAGCGTTCAATGAAAAGCTCGACAACACGGCGACCGACACACTTAAGGACAAGGCGGGTGACTACGCTGAAGTGAAGGCCGACTTCGATAACACTGGTTTTGATCTTTTCCCCAAAAACAACGGTACCCGATGGGGAAATAGTTGGTCGGACGGCTGTACTCAACATCTTTGGGGGATTCTCTTTTCGGTCGGCCTGCTCAGTCTCGGAGCGCCGTTTTGGTACAACTCGCTCAAGAATCTGACCAGTCTGCGCTCTACCGTCGCTCAAAACATTTCGAAGGAACAGGAACAAGGCCAAAAACAAGGCGACGCGCCCGAACCAAGAGCGTCTCCCGTTAAATGAAATTCTTCTAGAAAGAGAAACATAACATGAGAACCCTCAGACTTGGCTCGACCGGACCCGACGTGACCGCATGGCAGAAATTTTTGTCCACGCAAAAAATAAAGATCGGCGTAGTGGACGGAATATTTGGTTCAGGAACTGAAAACGCGACGCGGGCATTTCAACAATCGCAGAATCTGACCGCTGACGGCGCGGTCGGTCCGGCTACAGTGCAAGCCGCCAATCCCCTGGGATTTCAAACGCCCCAATCGCCTGCGACAACCGACGATAACGGGATTGATCACATCGGCGGTGTGCCAATTTACCAAACGCCGGACGGGTCGGCGATTTACTTCACCGGCAAAATGGATGTCGATGCTGACGGTTCGCCGCACGCCTACAACTCGAGCAATACTGGACTCGACAGCAACAAAAATGGGAAAGACCAAAATGGAAATTGGGTTGGCGTTCTGGTTGACGGCGCAGGCAATCCTTTGAAGCAGGGGCCGAACGATCCTGCGCCTGGCTATTACATCTCGACCACTTCGTTGCAAGACACGACGCGCGCGAAAAGCGATCCGTGTCGTTATGTCGATTCGGAAAGAATTCCCTACATCGTGTTGCCGGGTGGTCATCTCGGCAACGCCACACTCGGCGATTACGCAATCGTCATTAATCTCGATAACGGGAAACGCATCTCCGCGATTGCCGCCGATGCCGGACCGAAACACAAGGTCGGCGAAGTCTCCGTCGCCGTCGCAAAAGCGCTTCTGGGTGCGAAAGGCGCGAGTCCGCGCACCGGCGGAACTGACAGCGGCATTCGTTACGTTGTTTTTCCAAACTCGGGCACCGGCGCTTTTCCCGCTTCGCACAACGACGCCGCGCTTGCGTCGACATTGGCGGCGATCGACGCAGCAACCGCGCCGCGTATCGCACAGGCCGGAGCAGAAAGCGCTTTTGCTAGCTAACGTTCAACCTCGAAGTCATATGTCTAAAATAATCTGCGTTAGCTGCGCGGTAGCGTCGGTCATTCTTCTCTCTGCCTGTGACACGACTCAGCAATTCCTAAAGACTCCCGAAGGGCAAGCCATCTTGCAACATGTCGAAACGACTGCCGCAGCCGCCGCGACAAGCGCGATCAATCAGTACACTCAAACCGGAAGTGTTAGCGGCGAACAAGTCGCTAAGGACTCGCTGAGTAGCGTGAGTCAACAGCTCCGCGGTCTTCAGGCTACAGATCAAGCCGCCAATCCTGCAGCGATCCAGACTGCCGTCAAAAATGGAAGTGCGAGTAAGACGGTAACCCGGAAAGTTGCTCCTGCGGTTGCCAAAGCCGTGAGCGACGCCGTCCAAAAAGGCGCTCCAGCCGATCTCGCCAACGAAGCCGCGGCCAAGGGCCTGGACAAAGTCGCCGCTAAGAAAAAGAAGAACAGGTAGTTGAATCGGAAATTTTTAACCCAACAAAACCTATGCCCGCAATAAACACTCGTTCCCAGGAATGGTACGGATGGCTGCCGGATTTGCCGGACCATCGCGACCTCATGTATTCGGTGGTCAAGCCGGCGTTGCCGAGTCTGCCGACCAAAGTCGATCTGCGTTCCAAATGTTCGCCGATTGAAAATCAGCTGAGTCTCGGCAGTTGCACCGCCAACGCCCTCGCCGGCGCGCTCGAGTTTCTCGAGCTCAAGGACGGCGCGCAGTTTGTCGATCTAAGCCGGCTCTTTATTTATTACAACGAGCGCGTCATAGAAGGCACGGTGAAACAAGACAGCGGCGCATTCATTCGCGACGGAATCAAATCGCTCGCCAAGCAAGGCGTCTGCCCGGAAAGAGAATGGCCTTACAAAGTCACGAAGTTCAAAACGAAGCCGACCCCGAAATGTTACAGCGACGCTAAGAAACATCAGATCATTTCCTATCATCGGCTCAGCACGCTCGATGACATGCGGACCTGTCTGGCCGACGGATTCCCGTTCGTGTTTGGCTTCACAGTTTACGAAGCGTTCGAATCGCAGGCGGTTGCTAAGTCCGGAGTTCTGAACATGCCCGGCGCTGATGAAAAAGTTCAGGGCGGTCACGCGGTGATGGCGGCCGGTTATGACGACTCGCAAAAGCGATTCATCATCCGCAATTCCTGGGACACCGATTGGGGAATGAAAGGGTATTTCACCATGCCCTACGATTATCTCGATCCGAACAAAAATTTGGCGGACGATTTCTGGACAATTCGCGCTTCCGAAGAAGGTTAATAGTTCGGAGGAAGTTTGGCGTGGTGGATTCCGTATTCAGTGAAAAGGACAACGGTCGCCTTGTTCAGGTGCCGCGTGGCTCGAAGGTGACCGTGGAGCTCGAGGAAAATCCGACGACCGGGTTCCAATGGATGGTAAACGGAATCGACGAAATCTTTCTTGTGCCGGAAGGCGACGCCTTTCTCATCGGCGCCCAAATGGGTCTCGGCGCCGGGGGCGTCCGCAGATTTTTCTTTCGCGCCAAAGGTACCGGCTGCACCTCACTGAGCTTGATTAACAAACGCCCGTGGCAATCCGATCACGAAGCTGTCGCCACCTTCAAACTCGCGATTCAAATTTTGAAGTAGAATGCCGGTCGCTGAGTGTTGCATCGTTAGATGCCACGTATGATCAATGGTCAAGCTGGTATCGACGCGCCGGATGGTTACGAGTTTCTTGGAAAATTCGAGCCGCGCGATGCAGAGCATATCCTGAAACAACTTGAGGAAGAGCGCATCCCGTTTCAGATCGACGCGCCGGAAGAGGCCAGACCTTCGGCCTATAGGAGATCACACTGGATCTTCCTATTTGTTCGCCGTGAACATATGAATAGAGCGGGAGCGATAGTGGACGAGGATTCCCGCAATTAATGGTCTAACGAATCAGCCGATCTCGACTGCTTTTTCGATTAGCGGTGTGATGTTGACGATTGAGCGCTCGTTGCGCGCATGGATCATGAACAGCGGCTCGCCAGCTTCGACTTTCTCGCCGATCTTTTTTATCTGCGAGAACCCGACGGCGAAGTCGATCGCATCGGTCGTTCTTTTGCGGCCAGCTCCTAAAGTTACCGAAGCGCGGCCAATCAGCTCCGCGTCCATTCTTTTCACTGTGCCGGCAGATTTCGCCGGAAAGGATTCGATGATCGGGGCGATATGCGAGTCGAGAATGTTCTCAACCTGAGTCGCATCGCCATCCTGCGCGTAAACGAGCGAGATAAATTTTTTCCAGGCGCTGCCATCCTTGAGACGTTTCTCCAATTGCGACCGCGGCGTCTCGGAAACTTTCTGCGCAAGATCGACAATCAACTTGATCAGATCCGCCGGACCGCCGCCTTGTAGAATTTGCACGCACTCGGCGACCTCGAGCGCATTCCCGACATTTCGGCCGAGCGGTTCGTTCATCGGATTGAGCAGGTAGGACGTTTTGACTTTCATCGATTCGCCTACGGCTTTCATCGCTTCGGCGAGTTTCTTGGCATCGTCCTTGGTTTTCATGAACGCGCCGCTGCCGAATTTCACGTCGAGTACGAGCCGATCGAGATTCTCCGCGAGCTTCTTGCTCATGATGCTGGCGACGATGAGCGGCTGCGACGGCACCGTCCCAGTCTCATCCCGCAACTCGTAGAGCTTTTTGTCGGCCGGACAAATGTCCTCGGTTTCCCCGGTCATAAAGACGCCGATTTTCTCTAGCTGCTTGACCGCTCGTTTTTCATCCAAATTGACATTAAATCCCGGGATGCTCTCCAGTTTGTCGAGTGTGCCGCCGGTGAAGCCCGTTCCGCGGCCGGAAATCATCGGTACCCAGACATCGTCACACGCCAGCAAGGGCGCGAGCACCAGCGAAACTTTGTCGCCCACGCCGCCGGTTGATTGCTTGTCGATCTTCGGCGGCGACCCCTCCGGGTATTTCAGGATGCGACCGCTGCGCATCATTGAGTCGGTCAGATGCCGCGTTTCGGCCGGCGTCATTCCACGAAACAGGACAGCCATGGCCCAGGCGCTCATCTGGTAATCGGGGATTTCGCCAACGATAAAGTCCTCCATCAACGAATCGATTTCTTTCGCGGTCAGCGCGTGCCCGTCGCGTTTCTTCTCAATTAATAGTGAAGCGTGCATGAGCTACGAGAGAAACAGGAGCAAGCCGCGCGCCTGCGGTCAGCTTCAAAGGCGATTGGATGCCGGGCGTCCTGGCTTTCGTTGCACGAAGTGAGGATTGCGTGAACGGTGAAAAAGAGAATGCTAATCAGCCCTTAAGCCTCAATGCAAAAATCAGAGAAGATCTTTATTGCCGGTCATGGGGGAATGGTCGGGAGCGCAATCACCCGCGCCCTCGAAGCGCGAGGCTTTTCTAATTTGGTCAAGCGTAGCCGGGCTGAGCTCGATCTCGCCGTCGCACGCGCTGTGGCTGATTTTTTCCAAAAAGAAAAACCGGAGATCGTCATTTTTGCGGCCGCGAAAGTGGGCGGCATCAAAGCGAATAACGATTTTCCAGTCGAGTTCTTGATCGACAATCTACGGATCCAAACCAACATCATTTCCGGTGCCTACGAAAACGGCACGCGCAAACTGCTTTTTCTCGGCAGCTCCTGCATTTATCCGAAGCACGCGCCGCAACCGATTTCCGAGAGCGCACTGTTGACAGGACCGCTAGAGCCTACCAACGACGCCTACGCTATCGCCAAGATCGCCGGTGTAAAACTATGCCAGGCTTACGCGCGTGAGTACGGCGCCAATTTCATTTCGGCAATGCCAACCAATCTCTACGGGCCGAACGATAACTTCGACCTTGAAACTTCCCACGTGCTGGCGGCGCTGTTGCGAAAAGCGCATGAAGCAAAAGTGAAACGCGCACGCGAGCTGATGGTTTGGGGAACGGGCACGCCGCGCCGCGAATTCTTGCACGTGGATGATTGCGCCTCGGCCTGTCTGTTTATGCTAGAGAAATATGATTCGCCCGAAATCGTCAACGTTGGCTGCGGCGAAGACATCTCGATTCGCGAGTTGGTTGAGCTCGTCTGCGATGTCGTCGGTTTTAAGGGCGAGCTGACCTGGGACAAAACGAAACCGGATGGGACGCCGCGCAAACTTCTCGATGTTTCCAAACTCCGCGGGCTTGGTTGGACTCCGACAATTCCGCTTCGAGATGGGATTGCCCGAACCTACGATTGGTTTCTGAAAAACGTCGCTAAATGAAAAAACTTCGCGTTGGTGTGGTCGGGGTGGGGCATATCGGTAGCAATCACGCGCGGATTTACGCTGAAGTTCCAGCAGCGGATTTCACTGCCATTTACGATGTCGATCATGCGCGCGCGAATTCGATTGCCAAGAAATACGGCGGGATCGCAAAGAGATCGCTCCATGAGTTCACCCATGCTGTGGACGCGGCGTCGATCGCTACTCCCACCACGGCGCATTTCGGGATCGCGCGTGAACTTTTGCGGCGCGGCAAGCATTTACTGGTCGAGAAGCCAATTGCGGAAAATCCAGAGCAAGCGACTGAACTTGCGGAACTTGCTGCGCACAACAAAGTGATCCTGCAGGTTGGCCACGTCGAAAGGTTCAATCCGGTATTGAGCGCGCTCGAAGCGCGCCTTACTCATCCGCGCTTCATCGAAGCCCATCGGCTCTCGCCTTATCCGGATCGCAGCACCGACATCGGTGTCGTGCTCGATCTGATGATCCACGACCTGGAAATCATTTTACATCTGATGCGCTCGCCGGTGCAAAACATCGACGCGGTTGGTATTGCGGTTTTGAGCAAGACTGAAGACATTGCCAACGCGCGGATTCGTTTCGAGAACGGTTGCGTAGCCAACGTGACTTCGAGCCGGATCAGCCCGGAGCGGATGCGCAAGATCCGCGTATTTCAGGAGGACGCCTATCTCTCGCTCGACTACGAAAAGCAGAGCGGCGAAATCTATCGGCTCGAGTCGGGAAAAATCGCGCGCGACAAAGTTCCGATCGAGCGGGAAGAACCGCTGAAGCAGCAACTCGTTTCTTTTATCGAATGCGCCACCACGGGGCGCCAGCCGCGGGTTTCGGGTTTTCAAGCCACCGCCGCGCTCGAGTTGGCGATCGCGATCACGAAGAAAATCGGATCGAGTGGCTAAGACCATCTACTTTGTTGCGGGCGAGGCCAGCGCGGACAATCACGGAGCTGCCCTCATGCGCGCGCTGCGCAACGCCGATGTCGATCTTCAATTCATTGGGCGCGGCGGACCGCAAATGGAGTTGGTCGCTGGCGCGCAGTTTCAAAACTGGATCGACAAATCGGGCGTTCTCGGTCTTTGGGAAGTGATCAAGCACTACGGTTATTTTCGAAAACAGTTTCACGAAACGCTCCGCGAAATCGAAACCAACAAACCCGATGCGGTCGCGTTGATCGATTATCCGGGATTCAATTTGCGGCTGGCGCGCGCGCTTCGGAACCGATCGCCGGCGCAAAAGATCATTTATTACATCAGTCCGCAGGTCTGGGCCTGGAATCGTGGCCGGATCAAGAAAATGGCGCGTTGGCTCGATCTCATGCTCTGCATCTTTCCGTTCGAAGCCGATCTCTACAACCAAAGCGGACTGCGCACGATCTTTGTTGGCCATCCAATGATCGAGCGACTGCGCGAAAAGAAGATCGACGTCCAACGCGATTCAAATCTGATCGGGTTGTTTCCCGGCAGCCGCGCCCGCGAAGTCCGCAAAATTTTTCCAATCTTGATCGAAACAATGCACGAGCTGCGCCGAACCAAATCGAATTTGCGATTCGAAGTCGCAGCTGCGTCGAATGAACTCACTGCTGAGATGGAAAAGATGCTGGGTTCCCAAGATCGACATCTGTTGGAGATCAGAGTTGGGCAGACGGCTGAGATCATGCAGCGCGCGTTTGTTGGAATTGTCGCGTCGGGAAGCGCGACGCTGGAAGCCGCTTATTTTCGACTGGCGTTCGTTCTCATCTACAAAGTCTCGTGGATCACCTACCTCGCGGGCCGGCTTCTGGTGAAAGTGAAGTATCTTGGAATGCCGAACGTGCTTGCAGATAAAGAAATTATTCCCGAATTCATTCAGCATCGCGCCCAGCCGCGCGAGATCGCGAAAGCGGTCGAGCATCTGATCGACGCTGCCCAAGCGCGGCAGAAAATGATTTCGGAATTCGACAAGATTGCTGCGCAACTCGGCGAGTCCGGCGCAAGCAACCGCGCTGCAAGAGCGATTCTCGCGGAAATTACATGACCGAGACGCTCTTAGAGAATCGCCGAACATCTTGGGTGCTTGCCGCGCTGATGTTGGTTTTGTTTTCGCTGACGAACTTGCCTTGGGAGCTCGACGGCTACGATCAAGCCAAGCAGGCGTGGACTTCGTATGAAATGGTGACGGAAGGACACTGGTTTTATCAGCGCACGTCGGACGATCAGGGTCTCGCTACCAAACCGCCGCTGACGGGATGGACGTCGGCGGCAATCTTCGCGGTCGCGCGTTCGTGGGACATTGCTTGGCGATTGCCATCGCTTGTTTGCGCCGTGCTGATTGCATTCCTCTTACATCGAAGTGCGTCGCGCGCATATGGAAGTATTGCCGGCCTGATCGCCTTCGCGGCCTTCGGTTTCAATTTGTTAAGTCCGCGGCTGGCGACGCTGGTTCGATCGGACATGCCGCTCGCGCTCGTGATTTTCGCAATCGGACTTTTGGTTTGGGAAAAAATCAGAACTGGTGCGTCATGGTCGGCGCGCGATCGATGGATCATGTTCGGCTTGTTGACAGCGGGGATGTTGATCAAAGGGCCGATCATTTACGCGTTTCTGCTTCTCGGGATCGCCGTTTACCAATTCAGTTTCCGCAAAACAGAAAACGCAAAGGTGTGGTTTGGTTGGTGGCCATGGATTGGTTCGCTCGCGATCTTTTTAGTTTGGGTGATCGCCGGATGGGTTTGGGTGCCGCGTTTTTTCGAACTGGTGATTGAGCGCGAATTTCTTGCGCGGTTCGGCCAAGTCGGCACGCACGTTCATCGCGCCCAATCGTTCTTCTTTTATATTCCGCATCTGCTTCACAAATTTTTCCCGTGGAGCGCGCTGATGCTTGTGCTCGTGGTTGATCGCTCGCTGTCCCCAGCTCGCGACACTCGCGGGCTTTCCCGTCCACTTCGCTCGGCTCCCGCCGGCTCCGTTGTCGATCTTCGCGCGCGTAAGTGGAGTTTTCGGAAAGCCTTTTCTGAAATGTCGCCGGCCACACTGTGGCTGATCTGCTGGAGCGTCGGCGGACTACTGGTGATGTCGCTGATTCCATCGAAGCGTGTCGATCGAATCTTTCCAATAATACCGCCGCTGTGCTTGTTAGTTGCTGCGCAGACTGCGTTCTTTCTAAATGAGGCAAAGGCACGCGGCCGAAATCTTCGCTGGATCGCGGCAACGTTGGTGGTGGCGGTTCTGTTTACCTCCGCTTACGCGGCAAGCCGCATCGTGAGTGGCTATCGCGATCATCGTGATGCGCTGTCGATCTTCGGCCGGCAAGTACGCGAGGAAGCCGCAAAGAATCACTGGCGTTACGAAGCCGTCGGCAAGACCGATGAAGGATTGCCGCTCTATCTGATGCGTCCGCATTTCTTGAAACTGGACGTTGCGGTTACAGAGTGGAATGCCGGGAAAATCGACGCCCTGGCAGTTCCGGCGAATCAAGCGCCTCAGTTAATAACTGAGCTGCGGGACGCGACTCCGCGGTTCGAATCGGCCCGGCGGGAAAACCTTGGCCGGCCAAACTACATTTTGCTCACACATTAGCGCCGCAAAATGCTAGACTTTGGTCCACAGGCTTTTACTCTCGCGCCTCTGGCAAATGTCGAACCAGGAGTTCCCGCAAAAACAGATCGAAACGCTCTGGGCGCCATGGCGGGTGGACTATTTCGAGAAAGAGCCGCGCGACATGGAGTTTCTCTCGGCCGCGGCCCGCGCGAGCGATGATGCGGCGCATCTGGTCGTCACCCGGCGCAAAACCGCATTCCTGATGATGAATCGTTATCCTTACACGGTCGGTCATTTGATGGCGGTGCCATATCGGAAAACGGCGGAGGTTTCGTCGTTGGGCGAAAATGAAATCGTCGAGCTTTGGAATCTGGTCGCGCACGCGCAGGCTCTTCTTCGCAGCGTGGCCCGCGCGCAAGGCTTCAACATCGGCCTGAACCTCGGTGAATGCGCCGGTGCGGGCGTTGTCGATCATTTGCACATTCACATCGTGCCGCGGTGGTACGGTGATACCAACTTCATGCCAGTGATCGCCGGTACGAAAACGATCTCGGAAGGATTGCGCGCTCTCTACGACAAGTTGATCGACGCGCAGACCAAAATGGAAAAGGAACGCACTCGATGAACGGCAGCTCGTCCTGGATCGAACCCCCGCCGCAGCGCCACGGAGTCGGCTGTTTCGTGAAAGGTTGTCTTATCCTTGTCGTTTTTTTCATTTTGCTCGGCCTGGCTTTCGTCGCCGGATATTATTTTGCCCAAAAACACGACTATTTTTCGACACACCATGAGGAGTTGCCAGCAAGTCATGCCACGGTCGAGGAGGAAGATGCGATTCGCGCGCGATGGGATTCATTTACCAAAGCGGCTCAAGGGCATGAGGCTGCCAGGATTGAGCTAAGCGCGGACGATCTAAACGCGTTGATCGCTTCGGATCAACAATTCCGCGGCAATGCTTACGTCACGATTGAGGGGACTACCGCGCATTTCCAGATCAGTATGCCGCTTGCCAAAGGTCGCTGGTTTCGCGGCCGTTACGTCAACGCGCAGTGTACCGTTCAATCTGCGCCGAGTGGAAAGCCGGAAGACGCGCGTGTTAGCAGCATCATTCTCAATGGTCAGCCGGTCGGAGAAGAAGTGTTGGATTGGCGATACGGCTCAATGCCATCATTCAAACGCCATATCTTGCATTGGACTACCCAGATGAATCTCAAGACGTTCGAGGTCTCCGACGGCAAAGTGATTTTGGAAACCAACGCCGGCACCGAGGATCCGTTTACTTCTGCGTCGCCGTCACCTTCACCGTGAAGCCCGATCGGCTCACTGCATGATTTCGCGCGCGAAAACGTTGAGCTGACCGTCTTCCTGTTTTTGCACTTGCGTGATCTCGAGCGGGCGCGCTTCATCGCGGCTGACTGTCGATCCTTGCGCGGGCGGCGCGTAACCGGCCGGAAACTCAACGATGATTCGCGTCGGCGCCGCGCCGAAATGGAGGACCGAATCGGTCAGTTTGCCGCGCGGCCGCAACACGGCGCGATTCGCGTCGGCAAAATTCACCACGAATTGTCCTTGCAAGTAAATGCGCTCGCCCGCTGTTCCGTGATCGGCAATTTCCTTAAGGTCGCTCGTCGCAATCAAACGACCGAGCGGCATTTTTCCCGGCGGAAAAGTTTTCCAACTTCCGCCGCCGGTGGTTGAGGCCAGTGTGCCCATCTCCGGCGCGCCACCCTGGACCGGTTGCGCACGCACTGGAGTTCCGGCTGGTTGGGCGAGGGCGACTTGAGGCGTTGATTGAGGCGGAGAGGGCGGCGCTTTGGTCGGTTGCGGTTTCGCCGCAGCCGTGGTTGGCGATTGTTCTGCCACCGGTGATGAAACCGATTCCGGCGGAGGAGATGTCGATTTTTCTGCGAGAACAATTGGCGTGGCAGAAGCTGAAGCTTTTGGTGTCGGTTTGCCTTTGGCCAGCTTGCCTTTCGGAGTCGGCGTCGCTTTGGCGCCAGGTTTTCCTTTTTTGCCGACCTGTACGATCGCCGGCGTCTCAACCGGTTTGGCCGTTTCCACACGAATGAGCTGATTCTCCGCGGGCGGCGGTGTTCCGCTTGGAACCAGACCGGGAATTGAAACCTGCGCTGGCGCCTGTGTTTGACCGCGGCCTTGCTTGAATTGCGTAAAGTGCATTTCGCCGCGGAGCCTCATTTGTTCCTTAAACAGCGGCCAGCCCGCTTCGAGATTCAAACTAAGCGGCGGCTCCAGACTGAACGTGCCGGTCCCGCGCATCACAGTGTAGGTTCCGTAAAGTAATGGGACAGCGGTGAGCATGATCCGGCCGTCCTTGAACCGCTCGACATGAATGATCGCGGACAAATCGTGGGCACGATCCAGTTTCAATTCCAAACCGGTGTTGAGCGTTTGCTTGATCATCGGCACCGCTTGCGGCTCGGCTGGATAAAGGTGTTCCATCAACAGCTCCGGATTTTCGACCGAATCAGTGAGCGCGACCATGCCGGACCTGAACAAATCGCTCGAGCTCAACTCGCGCGCTTCCATGATCACATAGCGCCCGACCACGTAAGGAACGAGACCACGCACCTGCTGAAAATTCCGGATGTAATTTCGTGCCAGCTCTGCATTGGTTTTGGCAAACTCCGCGTTGCCCATCGCGTTGTAGCGATCGTAAAGTTGTTTGGCACTCAGGAATTCGCCAGGCGGCGCTACCGTTAATTCAAAACGTTTTGGCTGATCGATCTTATGCAGCTTTTGCAGGATCCGATAACTGTCCGGCCGCTCCGGTTGACTGAAGATGTAAAAACTCCCGAGCCAGGCCGCGAACGCGAATCCGGTCAGCAACAATATCGCGATCGTCCACGCAAAATAATTAATTCGTCGCCGGACAGGCTGACCATAAGGCTCGTCATAACGATAAAGACCGTAGTCCATCTAGGCCGCCCCAGGATGAGCCTGCGCTTTCAATGTCCGAGCCGGGCTGGCGATTCCTTCGCCACTTCGAATGAAGTTCCGCATCCGCAGGTCCGACTCGCATTCGGATTCAGGATTTGAAATCCGGTGCCGGTGAGCCCGTCGAGGAAATCGAGAGTTGCGCCGCGCAGATAGGAAGCACTCTCGTTGTCGATGAAAAACTGGACTCCGTCCCGCTCGACCACCGCATCCCCGTCCTTTTTCTCTTCGAGCGTCATTTCATAATGCAGTCCCGAACAGCCGCCTTTGGTAATCTGCACTCGCAGACCTTTTCCAGCGTTTTCGTTCTGCGTACCGAGCAACGTACGCAGCCGCCGTGCCGCGTTCTGGGTGACATCAATCATGGAGCCGCAAATTACGTTCTCGGCGCTGTAAGTCAAAGGAGCGTCGGTTGAGAAGTTGAGCCGTTGAGATGTTGAGCAGAGACTGGAGATATGCGAACACCCCACGAGTATTCCTTCGAAAAACTGCGCGTCTGGCAAGCCGCGCGACAACTCGCAAAGCAGATTTATCTGACCACGTCAACTTTTCCCAAACGTGAAATTTATGGACTGGTTACTCAGTGCAATCGAGCGGCGGTCTCGGTTGCGGCGAATCTGGTGGAAGGTAGTGCAAGACGTAGCAAAAGGGATCAGGCGCATTTCTCGGAAATCGCATACGCGTCATTAATGGAATTGGCATGCCTGCTAGTTTTGTGCGATGACCTTGGACTCTTATCTGCCGACGCCGAGAGCCGACTGCGAAACTCGATCGAAGGGCTGTCGCTCCAACTGAATGCGCTTCACCGTAGTCAGCGCGCTCGAATAAACTAACATCTCAACCTCCTCAACCGCTCCACTCCTCAACTCTTCATGCCTCGCATTCGTTTGCTCCCGGAAACCGTCGCCAGTCAGGTCGCCGCTGGGGAAGTGGTCGAGCGGCCGGCCTCGGTGGTCAAGGAGCTGGTTGAAAACGGCATCGACGCCGGCGCTCGCAAGATCGACATCTTCATCCGCCGCGGCGGAATTTCTTTGATCCGGGTGATCGACGACGGCTGCGGCATGGACCGCGACGATGCGTTGCTCTCGCTCGAACGCCACGCCACCAGCAAGATTCGAACGGTCGCGGACCTGGAAGCAGTCGGCACGCTCGGATTTCGCGGCGAAGCGTTGCCGAGCATTGCCAGCGTTTCGCGTTTTCGTCTGACCAGCCGCGAATCGAACGCAGTCGCCGGAACTGAGATTGTCGTCAACGGCGGCAAGATCGACGTCGTTCGCGACGGCGGCGAACCGCCGGGCACGCAGGTCGAAGTGCGCTCGCTTTTCTACAATGTGCCTGCCCGTCGAAAATTTCTGCGCGCCGAAAATACCGAAAGCCGGAACATCGAGCATCAATTGCATTTGCAGGCGATCGGCCACCCGCAAGTCGCTTTCACCTTCGCCCGTGATGATCGGGTGGCGTTTCAATTGCCGGCAGCGTCCACGCTCAGCGACCGACTTCGCGATCTCTACGGAGGCGATTTGCTCGCACGTTTACTTCCGCTCACCGGCGCCGGCTCATCTCATATCCGAATCGGCGGATTGATCGGGCAGGCTGGGCTGAGCCGCCAAACCCGCGCTCAGCAGCACGTCTTTGTAAACGGACGCGCAATCGAGAGCCCGGTCGTCACCGCGGCCGTGCGCGAGGGTTATCACACCGCGCTTATGAAAGGGCAATATCCGGTGACGTTCCTGTTTCTCGAACTCGAGGCGGGCGCGGTCGACGTGAATGTGCATCCGGCCAAACGCGAAGTGCGTTTTCGCGATCCGAACGGAATTCGAGAAGCGGTTGCGCGCTCCATTCAGGAAGCGCTCGCCCACGGTCGAGTTGATTGGCAGGAAAAATTTCGGCCGCCACCTGCGATTGAAGCCACGACCGGAGTTCATCCTGAGATTGCGGAACGGGTGTCGTCCGAAATTTCTCTCGGGGGAAGCCCGCCGTGCGAATTGCCGGAATTGGAAAAGGAATTTGCACTGCGTGGACAACGTTCCGTTGAAATCGCGCCGAGTCCGTTCACGCCAGGGGCAGAAACGACCGGACGGGACAGAGCGCGTCCGTCCACTCAACAACAATTCCAAATCATCGGCGTGCTCAACAAACTTTACGTGTTGATGGAAAACGCTGACGGCTTGGTGCTGGTCGATCAACACGCCGCCCACGAACGGATCTTGTTTGAAGAATTGCGGCGGCGAATGGAAGAGCAGGGGGTTCCCTCGCAAAAGTTGCTCATTTCACAAACCTTCGAGCTCGCGCCGCGCGACGCAGATTGGATCGAACAGAACATGTCGATCTTGCAAAAAATGGGAATCGGAATCGAAAGCTTCGGTCCGAACACGTTCAGGATCGACAGCCTTCCCGGTTTTTTAAACGTGACCGACGGCGCGCAATTCATGCGCAAAGTGATCGACGATCTCAAAAGCACGACCGATCGGAGCTCGGCGCTTCGGTTGGGTGAGGAAATGATCGCCAAAACCGTTTGCCGGCACGCGGTGAAGGCGAACGATCCGTTGCGCTATCTCGAAGTCGAGAAGCTGATTCAAGATTTGCTCGAATGCGATCTGCCTTACTGCTGCCCGCATGGCCGCCCAACCATGATTCAGATTTCAAACGCCGAGCTGGAGAAAAAGTTCGGCCGAAAGGTTTAAAAGCTTGGCGCGCCTAAATAACTTGAATGCCTATAGCATTCAAGCTATAGATCAGGGGATGCGACACAAGCATTCGGTTTTGGACGTTTTATTTCCGAAAGCTCGGGCGGAAATTCTTAGATTGCTTTTTGGCGGCAAGAAGCGGCCTCGATATGTGCGGGAGATCACGCGGGAGAGCGATCTCGCGCTGCGTAGCATTCAAGATGAATTGAAGAGACTCAGCGCGGTCGGACTCGTAGTCAGCCACTCGAATGGATTTCATCGTTTTTTTGCGCCGAACACGGCCCACCCGCTATTTCACGAACTAACCCGTATTGCGGAGATGAGTGAGCGACTTCCGCATACGAAGTCTTCGCATCTGGTTCGAGCATCGCGGACGCGCCGGCGGAAAAAACCGCGCAGGGCTCGCGCGATGCGTCCCGAGCGGCAGCCCCACTGGGGAATATTTTCGAATCGACGGTCTCGCACTTGAATGCAATAAGCATTCAAGTTACCGGAGGGAGTGAGTAACGAGTGAAGTTTTGAATGCAATAGGCATTCAAGTAGTAATTGAGATTTTGCGAGGTTAGGCGCCTTGCGCGGTTTGCCGGCCAGTGTGTTAGTAATCGCTAGCAGCTAATGGAGATTCGAACAATCAACGTTCTCGGTGTTTCGATCGCGTGCGTGACCTACGATTCGGCGATGGAAATTGTCGAACAGTTTGCGCGCGAACCGCGTGCGATCGCGGTGTGTCCCGCCAACACGCATATTCTGGCCGAAGCGCGTCACGATCCAAGTTTTGGACGCGTGATGGAGAAGTTTGATCTCGTTTTTCCCGATGGAATGCCGGTGGTCTGGGCGTTGAACCTTGGCGGCGCGGGATTGTCGGACCGGGTTTACGGTCCGTACTTCACCAGGCACGCCTTGAAAAATGCGCCGCAACCGTGGCGGCATTTTTTCTTCGGCGACACCGAGCAAGTTCTCGAAGATCTCAAACGAGTGGCGGTTCAACTGCAGCCAAACATCGACATCGTCGGCTCCATCAGTCCGCCGTTCCGGGCGTGGACTGAATCGGACGAAGCGCAGTTCGCGGAAACGATTAACCGCGCGAATCCGGATTTCATTTGGGTAGCATTACCCGGCGGGCGGATGGAACGCTGGATCATCGACAATCAGCACCGCTACCATCGCGGCGTGTTCCTCGCCGTCGGCGACGCGTTCACATTGTTGAGCGGGCGAAGACCGTTTGCTCCGAAATGGATGCAGCGGCTCGGGCTCACCTGGCTTTATCGAATGATGGCGGAACCGCGCCGGCTCGGGCCGCGTTATCTGCGCTACAACTCGCTCTTCGTTTACTATCTCGTCCGCGATTGGTTGCTGGGAACTCCAGTTCCAGGCGTCGAATAGGGCGTGCAATTTGCTCCGGGTTGAAGCTGCGCCCTTTCCCGGTAAAGTGCCGGTCTCACTTGGGCGTTTGAGGCAAATGAAATCTGAACAAATCGTGGTTTGCGGCGGCGGAGGATTCATTGGCGGCCATCTGGTGGCCGATCTCCTTCGCCAGGGCAAAAAAGTTCGCTCGGTCGATGTGAAACCGTTTGAAGAATGGTTCCAAATGTTTCCCGAGGCTGAGAGTTTGCAGCTCGATCTCCGCGACAAGCAAAGCTGCGAGCGCGCAGTCGCCGAAGTCGATGTTGTCTACAACCTCGCGGCCGATATGGGCGGAATGGGTTTCATCGAAAACAACAAAGCGATGTGCATGTTGAGCGTGTTGATCAACACTCACTTGCTGATGGCGGCAAAGGATGCGGGCGTGAAACGTTTCTTTTACGCGTCCTCGGCTTGCGCCTACGCCGCCGACAAACAAACCGATGAGAACGTTACGGCGCTGAAGGAAGAGGACGCTTATCCCGCAATGCCGGAGGACGGTTACGGTTGGGAAAAATTGTTTTCCGAACGGATGTGCCGCCATTTTCTGGAGGACTTTGGTCTGATCACCCGAGTCGCGCGCTATCACAACGTTTACGGCCCACTCGGAACTTACGACGGCGGCCGCGAGAAAGCACCGGCTGCGATTTGCCGAAAAGTGATCGAGGCAAAACTTTCCGGTAAACACGAGATCGAGATTTGGGGCGACGGAAAACAGACCCGCAGCTTCCAATGGATCGACGATTGCGTGAAAGGGACGCAAATGATCATGAACGGCGATTACGCCGAGCCGCTGAACCTCGGCAGCAGCGAACTGGTCTCGATCAATCAACTTGTCGACATTGCGGAAGACATCGCGGGCCTCAAACTGAAGCGTCGCTACAATCTTTCCGCGCCAAAAGGTGTGAACGGCCGCAACAGCGACAACACTCTGATCCAGAAAATTTTTGGCTGGGAGCCGTCTACGAAATTGCGGGACGGCTTGGAGCGGACCTATCGCTGGATTTACGATCAGATGTCGCCGCGATCCTCGAAGCGGACCGCGAGCGTGCAGTCGATTCACTAAAATTTTCGTCACGCTGCGCTTCGGATGAAATTGATCAAGTCTGTTTCGGTCTGCGGTCTGGGCAAGCTCGGCGCTTGCATGGCGGCGACTTTTGCCGCTCGCGGTTATCCGGTGGTCGGCGTCGATATCGATCCGGAGAAAATTCGCAAGGTAAACGCCGGTGAGCCGCCGGTGGACGAGCCGTTGCTTGCCGAGACAATCAAGGAAGGCCACGAACGCTTTCGCGCGACGGATGATCCAGCTGAAGTGGTCGCGACCGATGCGTCGTTCTACATTCCGCCGTCGCCAAGTCTCCCCGACGGCAGTTTTGCCACCGAGTATTTGCTGAACGCGATGCGGCCGGTCGCCCAGGCGGTGCGCAAAGCGGGAAAGAC
>DASZJH010000180.1:0-5766 GCA_035948375.1 Chthoniobacterales bacterium | reverse complement strand
TTCAACGCAGTGCCAGCATCCTGCACCGCCGCCTCCAAGATTACGTTTTTGGATTGGAAGAGAATAATGTGCCGGTGAGCGAAAAGGATTTCGATCTTTTGAATCGTGTGTGCCACCTGAGTGCATCTGGCGCGTTGCCATTCCTGGATGACCCGCCGCCAGACGAGACCGACGAGAAGATCTGTTCACCTATGCTTGGCAAGATTGGTCCAGTGGGCCGTGAACGTCTCCGCCAATTTTTCGAGCCGCTCATTGCCGCGGCGGCAAATAAAAGTGGCGCCTCGGAGGCGGACAAAGAAAAGGACATCGCGCCGAACTGCTCTAAAAAGCAGGACGGACAAACGGTGAAGGAGCAACCGAATGGTGCCAAATAAGAGCGCCAAGTCGGATAGCAATATTAAGCGCGCTGAAAGTCGTCGCGTTCGGCGATGGAGGGATTGTGTTGAGCGGGCGCTCTCGACAATCGATCCGGAGATTTTCTTGACCCAAGAAGTCGGCGATCTATTGCTCGGTTCTCTCACGGAAAGCAAGCGGGCCTATCGCCGTGCCCAACGGCGGCAGGTCCTGACTTGCCGGCTCTTACTCGAACCCTCCGGCGCAATCGAAACGGACCGAGTTGTCGTTGCCCAACCAAACCGAATCTTAAGTCGGCTCAATCGGAGCAACCTCTTCCCGTCGCTCGTACCCTCGGTTACAGTTATCCAGGAACCGAGCGTAAGCCGAATTGTGGAGATCCTGCGTTGGGCCGTTCCCTCAATGCCGCCTCACCGTTTGCTCGATGCGCTTGCCACCGCCTCCGGTTTTTCGTGGGAGGATAGTGCCGCGATCTTGTTGGGATCCGGGCTGGTTTCGGTCGCGATTGCTCCGGATGTGATTACTGCGACGCGAGAGGCGCGGGATTTTTGGCGCGCGTACTCTGCCGGTCGTGAGCGGTTCGCAAATCTGGTCGCCAACGGCGCGGTCGCGAACCTCAGCGGTGATTGGGCTTCCTTTGAGCATAGCCAGATCGAGGCACTACTTCCTGGAATCGTTGTTCCGACGAGGCTCCGCCGGCACGATTACCTGACCAACGCGATTCACGCTGGAGGGGAGTTTTGTCTCGATGTGCACGCTGGTCTGGACGTCCGGCCGTTGTTCCGACACCCCTTTCCCAACGCTTTCAGCCCACTCCATTACGGTCGGCCTCGCTGTCGCGTGCCGGGTTAGCTGGAGAATCGCTGCTCCAGCGGCCGGAAAAAAATCGGACGCTTTTTAGGAGATGTGCTAATGGCCCCGGCTAAGCGACGGCAAGTGAACAATCCGTAGGTATGATCGAAAACCATCGCTGTGCTTCTTCCGGATCAGCGAGCTCCCGATAGTTAGTAATGAGTTTTTGCGGGCTGTTGCCCATTTCTAACGCGACCCGGGCGGCATCAGCCGTGACCGCTAAGCGATACGTGGCATAACTGTGTCGTAAAGCGTTGTTTGGCCAAACAATCTGACTCGCTTTAGCAATGGCGATCGCCCGATCCGCCGTGCGTCGGCTCGTAAACAGCCGGCCAGTTGCATGTGAATAGTGCTTTAGCCACTCCCGCAGGTTAGGCAAAATGGGAACCAATCGTCGGGTGGCAGTTTTTGCTTTCTCCGCGGCAACCACGATGTGGCCTCGGATCAGGTTAACCTCGCTCCATTCCAAGCGTAAGAGCTCGCTTGAGCGCATACCGGTAAAAGCCCCCAGAGCCAAGAATAGCCGCAACTCTTGGCGCGAATGAGTAAGCACGTGCCGAAGTTGATTGGGCGAGAGAATACCAATCGCACCGCCGCGGTCCTTTGCCTTGCCGACTTCATCCGCCTCAGTCGCAACCCCGCGTGGCAAATAGTTGTGCTTTTGGGCAAACCGAAACAAGGTCACGATCGAAGCGCGGATGTTATTGCGCGCGCGGGCCTGGATTGGAAGCCCGCGGAGCCAGTGTTCAATCTCGCCGGCTTTGACATGGCGAATCGGCCCAATGAAAACGCGACCGAAACGTCGCAGATGACTACGTAGCGTTTCGATGTGGCGCCGGCTCAGTCCATCGGCTCTCTTTGCAAGAAGCAGTTCGTCTACGGCCTCCACGACGCTCTTGTTCGCGAGCTGCCTAGAGCCACAGCATTCCCAGTCCTCCATCGGCCCGCTGCTCGTTGATTGAGCGATCGCCGAAGGAGACAGAGCATCAAAATATTCTTTGGCCGCCTCTGAGGCTGCAGGGTAATCACGAGCCAACAAACGTAGGAATCCCTCGAGTGAAGGCGTGCGTCGACTGCTGTCCTGAGCGAGATTTGGCGATCGGAGAAGCGCGAGTTGGAATTCAAGCGCTGCCGCCGCGCTGAGTTTTTGATCGTGTTGCACACTTTATAATTTGGACAGAGCATCCCTTCGGCGGCGAAAAACGAAAAATTTTCAAAAATAAAGTTGAACCGTTTGGCGCGAAATTTGTGTTGGTACGGGTGCGCCTACCGGGATGCATACGGGAAATGTACGGGTCTGGCTACGGATCGCTTAATTTCGGGCCATTTTGGCACTAAAAAATCGCTTGTTTTTAGCAATAAGACCAACTATAAATAGCTCCAATACAGGGATTTATAAAATATAATTACGCACGACTAGTGAAATGGCAGCGCGTACGGGAGTCGAACCCGTGCACCGGCCTTGAGAGGGCCGTGTCCTAACCACTAGACGAACGCGCCATCGAGTTTTTCGAGGCGAACAAAATAACCGACGCTTAGCGCGGAGCAAGATCGGAACAAGCCATCAGTGCTTGTTCTCGTACTTTTGAAGGCGCGAGGTCTTTTTCTTTTTTGGGGTGGGGGTCGGCGTCGGTAACTCACTATCCTCCGCCGCTCGCACCCGCGGTTGACTGGTCAGGCTCACGTGCGCGAGCCGCATTTTATCGAGCGCAGTTTTCATTTCCGAGCTCGAGGCGAGTGTGCGCATCCGTCCGTAGTAAAGATCGTAATAATCCCGCAATCGTTGTCGTTTCTCCAAATCGGTCCGCGCTGTCTGGGCCGCTTTTTTTGCAGTGACGATGTCCGGGTCGTTGACGACGCGATTGGCCAAGTCCCGCCATTCAAGATGGAGACGGCGCTCGTCCGCGGCCTGTCCTAATGAAGTTTCCTTAAAAATCTGATCGATCTGCGCGCGTTCGGGAATCGTTGGTTCCGCTGTCACGGCCGGGAGTGGCGTCGGTTTTGGTGAGACCTGGCCTAAACCGGAATCCGTCGCCACCTGGGCGTACGCCGCCAGTGCGGTACTCACCGTGCTGATCGCGATTGTTTGCCATGGCGTCTTCATTTGCAGTGCTTCGGAATGTAGTCGGATTTCCGGATGCGAGAAAGAATGGTTCATGGTAATGATCTCGCGGTTTACGGGGCGTAGCTTAGCTTGGTAGAGCGCCTGGTTTGGGACCAGGAGGTCGGAGGTTCAAATCCTCTCGCCCCGATTATTTTTCGTACCCCAGATTCGGCGCCAGGCGTTTTTCGACGCTTGCAACAGACTCGCCGCGGCGGTGCGCGTAATCCAAGACCTGGTCGCGTCCGATCTGACCGACGCCAAAATATTTCGCCTCAGGATGCGAAAAATAAAATCCGCTGACGCTCGCCGCCGGATGCATCGCGTACGATTCCGTGAGCTTGATGTCGATCTTGGCCTCCGCGCTTAACAAATCGAACAACGTGCGCTTCTGTACGTGGTCCGGACACGCCGGATAACCTGGCGCCGGCCGGATTCCCCGATATTTTTCGTGGATCAAATCAGCGTTCGAGAGCTTTTCGTCGCGACCGAATCCCCAGGCACTCCTCGCCTGCTTGTGCAAATATTCCGCAAACGCTTCGGCCAATCGATCCGCCAGCGCTTTTGTCATGATGGCGTTGTAATCGTCATGCGCGGCTTTGAATTTCTCCGCCAATGCGTCGGCACCGTGAATCGTCACTGCAAATCCACCGAGATAATCTGGTGACGTCGTCGCGACGTAATCCGCCAAACAGTGATTGGGTTGTGCAGTCGGTTTCTGCGTTTGCTGTCGCAAGAAACAAAACGTCGCGAGCTTTTGCGATTCATCATTGAAAAGATCGACATCGTCACCGCGCGCAACCGCGGGCCAGAATCCGAAGACGCCGCGCGCGGTCAGCAATTTTCGGGCGGCGATTTCATCCAAGACTTTTTGCGCGTCGTCGAATAACTCACGGGCTTGTTCGCCGACTATCTTGTCGTCGAGAATCGCGGGATATCGGCCGCGCAATTCCCAGACATGGAAAAACGGCGACCAGTCGACGTACTCGCGAAGATCGACAATCGACGGCGAGATTTCGCGCGTCCCGATGAACTCCGGCTTCGGCGGCGTGTAATTGTTCCAATCGATCGGCGTCCGATTGGCGCGCGCTTGCTCGAGCGTCAGTAATTTTTTCTCGCGCATCTTTGCGTCGTGCGTCTTTCGCAGTGCTTCGTACTCGGCGCGAGTTTTAGAATCGAACAGCGCTTTTTGTTTCGGATTGAGCAACGAATTAACCACCCCAACCGCACGCGAAGCATCCAGCACATGCACCGTGCTCTCATGATAGTGGGGCGCAATTTTTACAGCGGTGTGCGCGCGGCTGGTCGTGGCGCCGCCAATCAAGAGCGGCAGTTTGAAATTCTCACGTTCCATTTCCTGGGCCACGTGCACCATTTCATCAAGCGAGGGCGTGATTAAGCCACTCAGTCCGATCGCGTCCGCATCTTTCTCGCGCGCCGTCTCCAAAATTTTCGTCGCCGGCACCATCACGCCGAGATCGACCACGTCGTAATTGTTACATTGCAGTACCACGCCAACGATATTCTTCCCGATGTCGTGGACGTCGCCTTTCACGGTCGCCATCACGATCCGCCCCTGCGGTTTCGCGCCTGCCGCTTTCTCTGCTTCCATGAATGGCATCAGATACGCGACTGCCTTCTTCATCACTCGCGCGCTCTTTACAACTTGCGGCAAAAACATTTTGCCCGCCCCGAACAAATCGCCGACGACGCTCATGCCGGCCATGAGTGGACCTTCGATGACGTCCAGTGGCCGCTTGGATTTTTGCCGCGCCTCTTCGGTGTCGATGTCGATGTAATCAACAACGCCTTTGACCAGCGCGTGCTTTAATCGCTCTTCTACCGGCTGCGCGCGCCACGCTTCGTCCTTAACTCTCGCCTTACCTTTCGTTTTGATGTTCTCGGCGAATTCGATGAGCCGCTCGGTGGCGTCGTCCCGGCGATTAAGCAGCACGTCCTCGACGCGTTCGCGCAATTCGGGCTTGATCTCTTCGTAAACGGCGAGCTGTCCCGCGTTCACGATCGCCATGTCGAGCCCCGCGCGAATCGCGTGGTACAAGAACGCGGCGTGCATGGCTTCGCGCACAGTGTTGTTGCCACGAAACGAAAACGAAATGTTGCTCACGCCGCCGCTGATGTGCACGTCCCGCAAGTTCTTTTTGATCCAGCGCGTCGCTTCGGTGAAATCGACCGCGTAGTTGCGATGCTCCTCCAAGCCGGTTGCAACGGTCAGAATGTTGGGATCGAAAATGATGTCGCTTGCGGGAAACTCGGCGCGCTCAGTCAGAAATTTGTAAGCACGCGAGCAGATGTCGATCTTGCGCTGGAAGTTGTCAGCCTGACCTTGCTCGTCGAATGCCATCACGATCACCGCCGCGCCGTAACGTTTGATCAGGCGCGCCTGTCGCAGGAATTCGTCTTCGCCATTTTTCAGGCTGATCGAATTCACGACCGCCTTG
>DASZJH010000179.1:0-32741 GCA_035948375.1 Chthoniobacterales bacterium | reverse complement strand
TGCCGCAACTGCTCACCTGGAAGGAATTTTGATGGTCGCAGCCTCCTCCTCCAAGCCCAGCAAACCAGTCTTCATCACGCCGACCGCGCATGGTTGGAACCTTTTGCGGGCGCATGACAGCAACGGATCGTGGCATGTGCGCCTGCTGCGCACGCTCGACGAAGTCGCGCCACTAGTTTCGGCTCAAGATGATATTGTCTTAAGTCTTCCGGTGGCCGCTGTTCTCGCGCAGCGATTTCGATTACCGACTATCGATCCGGCTGAGTTTCCAGAAATGGTGCGGATTCAAATCGAGAAGGCGCTTCCTTTTTCTCCGGAGGAAGTCACGGCCGATTTCGAATTGATCGAACAAAATGAAACCGAGAGCGTGATTTCTGCAGTTGCGGTCAGGAATGAGCAACTGGCCGAGATCGCGGCGCCGTTGCTGGACAAGGGCGTCATTCCAAGTCAGGTCACAGTTTATGCAGCGCAGCGCGCGACCACACATGCGCCTGAAGGCCGAGCGCTGTTTATTTATCCCGAAGGCGAGACGCTGGTCTCGGCCGTTACCGAGAATGGTAAAGTCAGTCTGACCCGCAAACTCGACAGCGTTGCGCCGGAACAATTGAAAATGGAGTTGCCGCAGCTGGCGCTGAGCGCCGAGCTCCAAGGCATCAAGTCTTCGTTCCCGAATGTATTGCTGGACGAAACTTGTTACGAATTGCGCGACACGGTTCAGAAAGTCCTCTCGAGCCGCACGGAGCTTGTTGGAATCGAAACGCCGCCGGCGTCGGTAAAACTCAATCTGTTGCCGGACAGTTGGCGGCAACGTCGTACGCAACTGGCGAAGCGCAGTGAATGGCAGAAGAGGCTGACATTGGCGGGGGGCGCTTACGCCGCTCTGTTTCTCCTGTTTCTACTTTATCTGGGCTACACCCGTTTCGCTCTCGCACGCCTGGACCGACTCATCGCCCGTGACGGACCTCCAACGCAGTTCGTTCGCGAAACCGAAGCGAACTGGAAAGCGCTGGCGCCGGCGATCGACTCCCGGTTTTATCCTGTCGAGATCCTTCATCATCTTTCCCAAGATTTGCCGTCGGCCGACGTGCACATCACGGCTTACAATCAGTCGGCCCGTCAGATTTCCGTCGACGGCGAAGCCAACAGCGCATCGCTGGCCATTCAATTCGCCGAGAAAGTAAAAAAGGACCCCGCCCTGCAGAATTTTCGCTTCGACATGGCCGCGCCGCGGATCTTGCCAAACAACCACGCTCAATTTCGTTTGGAGGGAAGACCGCGATGATGGCGAAATTGACAGCGGCGTATCTGAGAATGAACCAACGCGAGCGGGTGATGACGCTCGCCATCGCCGCCATTTTATTCTTGCTGCTCAACATTTTTCTGTGGCGAATGGTTTTGGGAAGTATCGCCAACTCGCGGCGTGAATTGGCCGCACGCAAATCCACTCGTGCCGAGCAGGTCGTTTACATGAGAGAGCGTGACCTTTGGAAGAAGCGCGAAGAATGGTTGGAAAAAACTCAGCCCATTCTCAAAGGCCCGGAGGAAACGTCCAATTTACTTGAGCAGGTCAAACAAGTCGCCGGCAAATACAACATTTTGATCGAGAATCCCGCCATCGGAACCGGCGAGACCACGCCGAATCATCAGACCGTTTTTGCATCGATCGAAACGAGCGGCCACTGGCCAGATCTGATCCATTTTCTTTATGACATTCAACAACCGGATGCTTTTATTGTCTTTGAAACGGTGAACGTCGCCGTCGATAATAATGATGCGACGATGATGCGTGGAAAATTTAAGATCGCTCGCTGGTTCGCGCCGGCACAACGCCAAAAAGGGTAAAATCATGAAGAGGATTTCAACTTTTATGTCGATCTTCGCGGTTTCGGCAGTTATCAGCGCACGGGCTGACGATTTGCCGGCGAAATTTAGTTTCGATCGTTACAAGGGGCTGGTGGAACATTCGCCATTCGCGGTGGCGACAGCGGTCGTGGCCCCAGAAGCCACACCGAACTTTGCCAAAGACCTTTACGTCGCAAACGCTGCGCGATCTCCCGATGGCGACATGGCGACGATCGCCTCGATGGCCGACAGAGATTTCAAGAAATATCTGACTACGAGGATGCCGGTCGACGGTTATAGCATCGCCAGCATTGAATGGTCGGACAGAGTCGGCGAGACCAAGGTGACAATTAGCAAGGACGGGCAATTCGCCACACTAACGTTCAATCAAGCGGCGGTGTCACAACCGACGTCGACTCGGCTAATGCCTGGCATTCTTCCTCCAAACCCGCAGCAACCTTCAATGCAGCAACCGTCGTTTGGGCCAAGGCCCGGTGCACCGAATTCATTCACCACACCGACGCCTCATGTGCGCGGTATGATCCAGAGAAATCCGCAAGTGCAAACGCCGCCGTCTTCGAGCGATCAGTGAGTTGATTATCGATTCGGGCGAGGACTATTCGCCCCAGTCGTCGTCCGCGGTTCCGTTATCATCGACGCGGTTAGGGCCTGCGGAATACAAATCGTACTTGTCAGGGTGTTTGATACCCGGGCAGCGATAAATGTAAGGAGTGCCCCAAGGATCCTTTGGCACCTCTTTAAAAAACTGATACCAACGGTTTGCCCGCGGTTCACTTTCAGGCTGAGTCACTAGCGCCTTTAGCCCCTGTTCCGTTGTCGGATAAAACCCGTTCATTGCCTCATACTGCATCAATTGCGTGCCGATCGATTGAACATCGGCTCGGACTGCTGTCGTTTTCGCAAAGCCCGTGGGATTACCCATCTTTGAAATCGCAAGGCCGAGCAAGATCACGATAATGCTGACCACGATCATGATCTCGAGCAGGGTGAAGGCGGACTGGCGGGATGATCCTCTCATCTTGTGATCTAGCTCAGACACGCGACTGCCGATTGCAGTTCAATCGACCGCCGAAAGATTTTCGAAGTCAATGGCCGGCTTTGAGCAGATAATCCGATTTTTCCCAAAGATATTTTAGTTGTACTTGGGTCGCGCGGATCGCCGATGCGGACGCTCCGGAACCAGCCAGGACCATCACATCATTTGTACCCACTTTCAAGCTGTTGACCGGAATCAGTTTCTGCGCCCGCAGCCAGCCGGTGTATTGGAAATGCATTTCCTTGAGCAACGGTTCCATCTCACCCCGGTAGGCGGGATCGGCCAGTTCGGGAAGCATGAGAGTCGCCGCTCCAACGTCCTCGCCATTTACGTAAACTTGCGGCGGCGAATCGATCCGTGGACTTGCCACTTCAAAAGTGACCAGCGCCGCCAGCGGTTGCGATTCAATTCCAAATTGAAATGCGGCCCCGTGCTCAGTGTCCGCCCCCATTGGGATGGTCTCGTTTGCTAACGTGGCCGTGATCGTTCCAAACTGTTCCTTGTCTTGTTCCGGAGAATGCAGCGGCGGGAGCGACGAAAACGGCTCGGGAATCAGGTCGCGATGCTCGGCATTGACCGGATGCACGACATCACTGCTCGTCATCCAATCCAAATACGCGCCACGGACGGTCTTTCCATCGCCGGGAACTTCAATGTCGACCGTTGAAATTCCGGTCATTGGAATTATCACCGAATCCGAACTCGCTAGACCGGTTCCGGAGCCGAGTTGGCCCGAGCGCAAAACCTGGGTGCCCGATTCATCCCATGCCACAATTTCCGGTCGCGTGTTTTCTTTGTCGTCAAAGAAAAGGCGCAGGAACATTACCTGGAAATCGGATGAAGGGCGGGAGACCCGAAGCCGAAAGGTGGTTTTAGCCCCGCCATCGTTTCCGGTCCCCGAGCTCATATTCACAGCATCGACCCAGTCCGGGGCCGTTTGTGGGTTCGAATTTTCCGTTGGATGCTGACGCAAATCGATCCACGCATTTGGTAACGGTGGACGCAGCTCAACGATGGGTCCCTTGCGCGGCAAGTCATTATTAAGAGCTTCCTGCGCGAGCGCGTTCGATCCTTCCGAGACTACGCAAACAAGCGCCAGGATGCGGAGAAGCATTTGGCTGCGCAGACTATTTTAGTGCGGTCGAAATTGCAAGCTGTGAGTTGCCTCAAATACGGCCGATAGAATGCTGTAAACAACCAGACCAACCACGGTCGCGATTACCACGATGATTACCGGTGGAATCAATTGCGAAATGATAGACACGTTTCGATCGAGCTCGCGCTCGTAAACATCGGCGATAGTTTGCATCGTTTCGCCAAATCGCCCGGTTTGCTCGCCGACCGCCATCATGTCGGTAAACAATTCCGGAAAAATATGCTGCGAGCCGAGAGCTGCTGAAAGAGTCGCTCCATCGACAACAGCGCGGCGCGCCTCGATCAGTCTGACTTCCAGATATCGATTGCCAGCGATCTCGCTAACCAAATCGAGCGAACGGAGCAGGGGAATTCCGTTTTGAATCAACGTTCCAAGCGTCCGTGAGAATTGAGCGTAATAACGATAGCGAATCACTCGGCCATAACCGGGAATCTTCAGTCGAAAACGGTCCCAGGTGAATCGACCCTCATCTGTCCGAACAAACGCGCGAAATCCAACACTGATCCCGACGGCGATTAACGCCGCGAGCCACCAATAAGTCACGATGGCATGGTTGATCTGCATCAAAATCCGCGTGGGCAACGGAAGAGCCCCACCGATTTGCGCCATGAACCCAGTCAATTGCGGCACCATGTAAGTGATGAAAACCGTGATGAGCCCCGCCCCAGCAACTGCGAGGAACGCCGGATAGATCAACGCCTGCTGAACGCGGTCCCGGAGATTTTTTGCCTGCATCAAATGTTTGACCAGACGCAACAAGATCTCCGGCAGCGCGCCGCTCGCTTCGCCCGCCGCCACCAGGTTCACAAACAGCGGCGGAAAAATGCGCGGCATTTCGCGCAGAGCCTGCGAAAAACTGCGGCCATCAACCAGCGCCTGGTGCAGATTGCGTGTCATCTGTTGCACTCGCGGCTGTTTGACCCGCTTCTGCAGGATCGACAATCCCTCGTCGAGAGTCATTCCCGCCTGAAGCAAATGAGCGAGCTGCTCGGTGAAAATAAGAAGCTGGCTTTGGGGAATCTTCAGGTTCTGCGTCGGCGCCGGAACTGGTGTCGCAGCGGTTCTGCCTCTCGTTCCGGGTTTTTCAGGTGCTTCGGCTCGCGCGTTGACGACCTCAATCTTGATTGGGATGCAACGTTTCTGCTCGATCTGGCGAATGGCAATTGTGCGATCGGGGCAATCTAGAACGCCTTCAACCAACGCGCCCTTCGCGTCGCGCGCTCGATAAGCAAACTGTGGCATCGGACGTGAAACTAATTCGAAATCCGAAATGCGAAAGTGGGCTGGTCTTGCACAAAGAATTGGACATTTCAAAATTTGGCGATTAATGTCCGCGGCGATTTGAACACGCTGAGGCCTGTCGTTGTTCTCGATCTCATAACGCGTGTTGTCTCCGCATCCGATTCGGATGTTTGTCTCACTGGCTGGTGGTTAACCCATCGATTCCTTCCGCCGCAGAATTTGGAGTTTCCATGGCACAAATGATGCAAAGAGAAACAGCAATATGAATACGCTCGCCTTGGGCGTTCTGCTAAGCCTTGTCTTCATCGGACAGGCGTTCGCGATCATTCGGCCGCCTTATCCGGTGAAGCCGATGCCGCCTTATCACGGTAGGTTTATCGTGATCGGCGACGACGCGAGATGGCAGACCGTCGCTAAGTCACCCAAGTAACTTCGCGAAAGCGAAAAGCGAATCTGTGCGCCGGTTTCATCGACGTACCGGCGAGGTCTCTCCCCCTAGCAACGAGAGGTGCTGTTAATCACGCAGTGCCCCCCGGGCTCCATCGTTCTCCGCTGTTCAAGACGATTCGCTGGACGACGGTCGAGGCGGGGCGGGAATGTAGCCGGCGAATAAGCTGCAAACGAACTGGCTTTGGGCGATTTGTTGCTGCGCTTTTTGGAGCCACTAGTGAACGGCGGACCCCGCCTCTAGGTTTAGCCTTGGCTGAGACAAAGGCGAAGCTTCTGTGCGAGGAGCATAACGCTGGGTGTGGTAACGATCTCGGCATGTTTACCGGGTAGTGCGTGCACCTCGATGCCTTTGCCGGCCATCCCATCCCATCCGAGTAACGGGTCGTAATCGTAGAATTCCGCTGAAGGCTGATCCTCTACGCGAAAAAGGTGAATGCGAATTGGGATAGACTTTGTGTGGTAGCGCGAACCCGCGGCGTAGCAGATTTCTCGGAAGTAAAGCGATCGCCAGTGGTGTGGACGGGCCAGGAGCGGCCGACGGTTCGCCCGAACATAACAGCGGACTGCATTCACTTTTAACCACCATTTAGCCGCCTTCCAAGACACTCGATCCGCGCGGCTAGGTAGAGCCTTACGCGTTACCGACCACAATCTTTGCAGGACAGAAAGATCGCCCCGCAACTTTGGGTATCTGCGAACATTGTAGGTGTCGAATAACCCTAAAAAGCGTACCTTCTGCCCAACTTCCAACAGGCGTTTTGCCATCTCGAAGGCAACTAGGCCGCCAAAAGAAGAACCGCACACATGATAAGGTCCTTGTGGTTGGTGCCGACGCAATAAAGCGACGTAGTCGGCGGCGATTTCTTCCACCGATCGGTGGAATGGTATCGGACTATTGAGTCCTTGTGGTTGAAAAGCAAACAGCGGTTGATCGTCCCCTAAGTGGCAAGCCAGCAGCCGGAACTGTAACGGATCTGCACCGGCGGCAGGGACGCAGTAAAGCGGCGGTTTGGTGCCGCATGGTTGGACGGCAACAAGATGTGACCCGACCTCTTGGGAGACACCTCTCCTAATACGTTGGGCCAACTTTTCTACAGTTGGCGCTGCCAGCAAACTTGAAGCTGGAAGGCTTACCCTAAATACTTTTTCGACTGCAGATAACATCGTGGCAGCAGCAAGCGAGTCGCCTCCCGAAATAAAAAAATCATCTGTTGTTCCAATGGAGTCGTCTTCCAGAACGCTGCGCCAGATTTGAATAAGCCGGCGCGTAACTGAATCGGACGAATCGATTCGAGTTTCTGATATTAGTTTTTGTCCAGCCCGGTAGGAGAGAGCGCGGCGGTCCACCTTTCCGTTTGGGAGCAGAGGAAATTGGGCCAATCGGAAGAAGTAGCTAGGTACGGAAAAGGGCGGCAGCTGTTTGCTCAAAGCGTTACGAAGGTCTTGCTTGCTCAGTTCCGGCTTACCCCAACATACAAAGGCTGCTATCTTTTCTTCTCGCTTCGAAATAGCTACTGGAACAACCACGGCGTCTTTGACACCGTGCACCCGTGTTAAGATGGCTTCGATCTCGGATATAGAGATCCATTGTCCTCGCAATTTTAGTTGTCCGTCTTTGCGTCCAAGATATTCAAGAGTTCCATCAGCTTTTTGGCGAGCAAGGTCGCCCGTGCGAAACCACCCAGAACCGTCGAGTGCATATGGCTGTATCGCGCTCCCGGTCCAGTAAGCAGGTGCAATTTGCTTTCCACGAAGTGCGATCTCGCCGATTTCGCCTAAAGCGCCTTCGCCGCAGTCATTGTCGAATAATTTAAGCTCGATTCCGTCGTCCGGTCGCCCGATAGGCACGGTCGCACTCTTAATGGTTATGTCCTGGGTTAGACAAAAATGACAGACGCAGCCGTTTGCTTCTGTCAGACCAAGGCCATTAACGAAAACGGCGTCGGACATAAAATGCTTTCGAAAAAGTTCAACGTCCGTTGCAAAAACTGTTTCACCTCCAAGTTTTACTATTCGAACCGTGGGAAACAGATCACCCGGAGCAAGGCTTTGAGCAAAGTGACGGAATAAGCTTGGCACAGAATGATAGATGGTGATCCTATTGTCCCTGATCCAGCCTTCCATTGCCCGAAACCCTTCCAGAGCTGGTTGGAATGGAAACAAGCAAGCGCCGTTCAGAAGTGCGCCGAACATCGCCAACACTGATGCGGCCGCGGAACAAGGGGAAAGAAGGGTGACTCGATCTTCTGGCGTAATGCGCAAGAGTCGCGCGTGGTTGATCACGCTTCGCCAAGTGCCGCCGTGCCTGTAAACCAACGGCTTTGGCCGCATCGCTGAACCGGAAGTATAAAAGAGCGCGCAAGGTGCAGTCGCCGCGACGGCCGGTGCCGAAAAGGAACCCTCGCCAGCTAGTAGTTCATCAATGACAAGTCGTCTTTCTTTCGAACCAATCAGTTCGAGTGCGATCTCCTCATGTTCGGGGTCGGCAATGATTGCTCGCGGACGAATCTCGTTAACGATTTGACGGAGGCGCGCGCCAGGGAAAGCTGGGTTGAGGGCGAGATAGAATCCACCGCTTCTTAAGACACCAACAATTGCCGCCACGAGTGGGGCGTCGTGTTTCATCAGCAATGCGACTGGCGCTGATCCATTCTGGGATTGTTCCCGTATCGAACGAGCACAATTCGCGGAAAGGGCATCCAATTCGGAGTAGTTCCATGCGATTGATTCGGTTTTCACCGCCGGTCGATCAGAATGCAATCTGAACTGCTCTTCCAAGCTTGAGAGCAGTGCGTCGTCTACGTCTAAAGCGAGAGGCATTTAAACATCAATTTCTCCAAAAGTCATAATACCAAGAACAATTGCTGTCATGCAAGGGATGACTTTTCCAACTCCATAGGTCTATCTCGATTCGCTCCCAACTTTGAAGTAATCAGTCTTCCCAGTCCACCAGGGTCCGGACTTGCCAGGAACCTACTTTTTACTTCTTATCGGCAAGTCATGATCGCGCTGGCTGAGATTTTTCGTCAGAGTTTGGAGCTGGGACCGATATGGGTGCTTTACGCACTGGCATTTTGTCATCCGGAGGTGCGGCGGGATTTCCTCCTTATGGGCACGCAAATGCGCTTGAGTTCCGTTGCCGTAGTAAGTTTCTTCACGGTGGCTTCTCTGGCGCAATGCTTCACCTTCAATATTTATGACTACCCGCGTCAGCATGATTTCTTCCCTTTCGCTCGCTGGGCGATGTTCGCTGAGCCTAATGGGCAGAAGAGTGATCCGCGTATTTACCTTTACGATCTCCAAGGCATCACGGCAGACGGGTGTGAAGTGTATTTAAATCCTGCCCGGCTGTTTTTTTCCCCTAACGCGATCAGTTTATTTTCCAAGACCGTCGCGCTTGGCGATTCTGCTGATCGCGGCACTCCGGAGCGACGAGCCCAGTCAGCACGACTGCTGCGATATTACATGGAGGGCCTAAAGAAACGGTTTGAGGCATCCCATCCGGGTGAGCATCTAGTGAAGATTGCTCTCTGGCGGCGCACTGTAATGATGAAAAGCAGTGTTGTCCCAACGGTTCCATTTCGCGGACCCGAATCCGTTAGCGTGCTTCAAGCCGAGTATCCGACACCGTGATATATCAGAATGCCACGCCCCGGGACCTCGGCCTCGCGCGTATCGTTATTTTCGGACTCCTCTTGGTACGGTTGCTCATGGATCCCGTGGAGCAATTGGCGGATTTCCCGGTCGGCGCGTTTGCGCCGCACGGCCTTTTAAATTTGATTCCGTCTGATGCGATGCAGTGGCTGCTCACATCAAATCGCCTGCTCGCGTTCAAATGGAGCTATGCGGTAGTTCTTAGTCTTTGTATTCTGGGACTTGGCCCGCGTTTTCATATTATGCTTGTCGCGGTATTGGGCGCAATTTTCTACGACGGCCTCACCCGCGGGTTCGGCGGGCACGTTAATCATCAAGAATTGATTGTGACGCAATGTGCTATCCTCATGCTTTTTTTCCCATGCTACAATGGGCTTGCGGTCAATCGCTTAGCACATTTTTCGGAAGCCGCCGCAACCCCGGTGATGTTGGCAGCTTGCCGCTTGGGACTACGTGCGGTGTGCTTCTGGATTGCGCTAACCTATTTCTATATAGGTGTTGCCCGCCTTCAAGCGTCCGGGATCAAGCTTTATTTCACCAACACTATGGTCTTGAACGCGTTTCAGCACAGTCTCAGAGCCGGTTATTGGAATCTCGGCCTTGGCCGGAACCTGCCTAACGAGCCTTGGCTACAGGTTTTTCTAAGCATCTCCTTCCCACTCGCCACTGCCCTGGAGATCGCCGCGCCACTGGCTGTGTTCGTTCGCAAGCTCACAATCCCGCTCGTGTTCTGCCTGCTGTTGTTTCATGTAATGATCTTTCTCTTCATGAACTTGTTGTTTTGGCAGAATATGGTTCTTTTGTCCTTACTGGTTTTAGGAGCCGCCCGGAGAGGCTCGGCTTATTTCTTTCCGGTCGATTCATCGGTGCCAGATTGAACGCTGGTTAAAGGCGGGGGCGGGAATCGAACCCGCGAATAGCGGTTTTGCAGACCGCAGCCTTACCACTTGGCTACCCCGCCGACAATGCGAACGCCAAATATCGTTGTAGCGGCGCTTGTATCAAGCGCCGAACTTATTAAATAGGCGCTTGGCACAAGCGCCTCTAGAAATGACCTCGCGCTCATCCGATCTGTTTGCTCGCGCCCAGGTGCGAATTCCTTCCGGCGTCAATTCGCCGGTGCGCGCGTTTCGCAATGTCGGTGGCGAACCATTATTCGTCGAGCGTGCGTCCGGCGCACGGCTCTGGGATGTCGATGGAAAGGAATACATCGATTACGTCGGCAGTTGGGGACCGGCGATTCTCGGACACGCGCCTAAAGTCGTCGTCGATGCGGTGCGCGATGCCGTCGGGTTCGGACTTAGTTTTGGAATTCCGAATCCGCTCGAACTGGAGATGGCGGAACTGATTTGTGAATGGATGCCGTCCATCGAAAAAGTTCGGATGGTCAACAGCGGTACGGAAGCCACAATGTCGTGTTTGCGACTTGCGCGCGGATTCACCGGACGCGACAAAATCATTAAGTTCGACGGCTGTTATCACGGCCACGCCGATTCGCTCTTGGTTCAGGCCGGCAGTGGCGCGCTCACTCACGGTCGACCTGACAGCGCTGGAGTTCCAAGGGCATTTGCCGACCTCACGATCTCTTTGCCGTTCAACGATGTCGATCTTGTCCGGAAAACATTTAACGAAAACAAAAGCCAAATTGCCTGCGTGATTCTCGAGCCGATCCCTGCTAACGCCGGACTCTATTTTCCAAAGGAAAATTTTCTGTCGATCTTGCGCGACGAATGCATCAGGCACGGAGCGCTTTTGATTTTCGATGAAGTGATGACCGGGTTTCGCGTCGGACGCGGCGGCGCCCAGGAAATCTTTGGAATCAAAGCCGACCTGACCGCACTCGGCAAAGTCATCGGCGGCGGTCTGCCGGTCGGCGCGTTTGGCGGACCTGCCGAAATCATGGATCAACTTTCACCCGATGGTCCGGTTTATCAGGCCGGAACGCTATCGGGCAATCCGCTGGCAATAGCGGCCGGTCTCGCCCAATTACGAGAGCTGGAACGAATCGATGGCTGGAGATTACTCGAAAAACTTGGCACCGAATTCGAACAACTTACCCGGAAAGCGATCGCGACCGCGAAACTCGACATCACGTTTCACCGCGTCGGCTCCTTGTTCTGTCTATTTTTCACCAAGGGACCGATTGTCGATCTTGCTGGCGCGAAGAGAAGCGATTTGAAGATGTTCGCCGAGTTCTTCCATTCTTGCATGGAGCGCGGCGTTTATTTCGCGCCATCTCAATTCGAGGCCGGATTCATTTCAACCGCGCACACGAGAGATGACATTGCGCGCACAGCCGAAATCGTTGGCGAAGTCCTTCGCTCGCTATGACGAACCCGGCCCAAACACGGATCCGCGTAGCTTCGAAATTCTTTTTCGAAGGCGATCGGAAGTTTTTCATCAAGGGCGTGACCTACGGTCCGTTCAAACCGGATGCGAATGGCGATCAATTCGGACGGCCGGAACAGTTGGATGTCGATCTTCGACTGATGCGAGAGATCGGTATCAACGTGCTTCGGGTTTATCACGCGCCCCCGGAATGGTTTCTTGAGAAATGCGCTGCTGCCGGCATGCGCGTCTTGATCACGCTCCCTTGGGAAAAGCACATCGAGTTCTTGCGCGAGAGAAAAATTCGCGATCAAATCGGCCGAATGGTACGGGCGACGGTGAAACGTTATGCCGGCAATCCCGCAGTGCTGGCTTATCTGGTCGGCAACGAGATTTCGAGCACGATGGCGCGGTGGCTCGGCGTCCGCCGGGTGATTGAGTTCGTCGAGCATCTGGTGCGGATTGGTCGTTCGGTCGATCACGATGTTCTCTTTTCCTACGCGACTTTTCCGCCGACCGAATATCTCCTGCCGCAAAATGTCGATTTTTTCTGCTTCAATGTTTATCTCCACAACCAGCGCGATTTCGAGCGCTACCTTTTGAGGCTGCAGAATCTCACCGAGGAGCGTCCGCTCATTCTCGGCGAGTTCGGCATGGACACGATTCGCCATTCGCAGGACGAGCAGGCGGAAATGCTCGGTTGGCACATTGAAAGCGTGGCCAAATGCGGACTCGCGGGAACGATCTTATTTTCCTGGACTGATGAATGGTTTACTGGCGGGCAGGAAGTAACCGATTGGGCATTTGGCGTCGTTACCCACGAACGTCAGCCAAAGAAATCGTTCTACGCGCTGCGAGAAAAATTCGGTCAGGACAATTCCATGTTGCCCCATCGTGCTCTGAGCGGGCCACCGTCCGTTTCTGTAATTGTTTGCTCATACAATGGCGGCCGCACTCTTGCTGGTTGTCTGGAGTCGTTAGGCAAACTCAACTATCCAAATTATGAAGTGATTCTGGTCGACGATGGATCGACTGACAACACAGCACAGGTCGCGTCCGAATTCCCGAATGTTCGCTATATTCACCAAAGTAATCATGGCCTGAGTCACGCTCGAAACACCGGCGCAGCCGCGGCTAAAGGCGACGTGTTCGTCTACACCGACTCCGACTGCATGGCCGATCCCGATTGGCTTTATTATTTAGTCGGGACGCTTACGAGCGGTGATTACGCCGGCGTTGGCGGACCGAACGTTAGTCCGCCGGCCAGAAATTCGATTCAGGCCTGTGTGGCCGCCGCGCCTGGAGGCCCGAGCCACGTGTTGCTCACCGACACCGTGGCTGAGCACGTTCCCGGCTGTAACATGGCGTTTTATCGCTGGGCTTTTGAAAACGTAGGCGGTTTCGATCCCGAGTACCGCAAAGCCGGCGACGATGTCGATTTTTGCTGGCGACTCCAACAAGCCGGATTCGTGATTGCCTTCAGCCCAACCGCGATTGTTTGGCATCATCGCCGTTTCACGTTGCGCGAGTTTTTGAAACAACAGGAAGGCTACGGGGAAGCCGAATCTCTGTTGCGTTTCAAACATCTGATTTTCTTCGGCGCGACCGGCACTGCGAAATGGCGCGGTCAGATCTACGGCGCGCCGCGCTTCACCTGGTTCATTAATCGGCCGGTCATCTACCACGGAATCTTTGGCGAAGGATTTTTCCAGTCGATGTATGCGACGCCTCAATCGGACATCGCGTCGTATCTGAGCAGTATCGAATGGTTCGCGCTGACATTGTTCCTGTTCGGGCTCGGAATTTTTCTGCCGGCGTTGCGGATTGTTCCTTATCTCATGCTCGGTGGAACTCTGATGGTCGCGCTTTCCTACATGGTCACCGCCCGAATCGAACCGAGATTCGACACGGTACCGGCGCGCTTGCTCGTGATGTGTCTTGCCTTTGTTCAACCACTTGTGCGCGGATTTTCGCGTTACTTCACCTGGCTCCATTTCAAACGCACGCCACGAGGTGTGATTCGTGCCCACGAACAATTGCCCGCCGGTGCCGTGGGTCGTGGTCTGCGGCGGCGCGTTTTTTGGAGCGAAGAGGGAAAGGATCGACATCATTTGCTCGGCGCCATTTTCCAATTGCTCGAAGAAGAAGGCTGGCGCTATTCGGTCGATACCGGTTGGAAAGAATGGGACATTCAGATCTACGGAAACTTCTGGTGGAGCATTGTCCTTCAAACCGTCACTGAATATCACGGCGGCGGAAAACAGTTGACGCGTGTCCGCCTCCGAAATCGATTCGTAACCAGCACGGTGATTTTTAGCCTTCTCGCACTCAGCATCGTGATTTACCGGCAGCTTCACACTTCACATCTCGATCTTTGGTCCGTCATTCCTTACTCACTCTTTCTCGTCTTCCTTGCCTCTCGCGCGCGTGCGTTGAAAGCGCGCGTGTTCGAGCTGGTCGATCTGGCCGCGCACCGTGCCGGCTTGCAACGCGTGACTCGTCGCGGCGTAACCGTTCCGCCTTCGATGGCGGTCCAGGAGGTTGAGGGCACTCAGGCCGACACGGCAGCGCGCACATGAACGGCGCGCTTATCCTTCGATTTTCAATTCTTCTTGCCGCCGGGATTTTATTTTTCGAAAGTCTGAATCTTTTCGACGATTGGACGTTCCAATTAATGCCGGTCCGTTTCGTGGGAGCGGCTCTTGCCAGTGGCCTCGCTTTTCTCGCGGCGATTTCACATTTCCCACCGAAGATCGACATCCGGCGACAAGCGATTCTTTTTTGGGGCATCGCGATACTCTTGCGAATCATTGCACTGCCGCTGGTCCCGGCTGACGACCTTATTCGCTACCAATGGGAAGGAAAAATTCAGCGGGCCGGGTACAATCCCTACCTGGTTACGGTGTCGGATCCGCAACTCGACAATCTTCGTCACGATTTTCCTGAGGCGGCCAGGATCAATCATCCCGAGCTGCACGCATTCGACGCGCCGGGCGCCGAATCACTTTTCAAATTCCTAAGCGGCATCACCGACCGCCCGCTGTTTTACAAGATCATCTTTGCAATGGCCGATCTTGCGGTTGCAGCCGTGCTTTTGTGTTTAATCGGTGGCGATCAACGCTATCGCGAGGCGGCTTGGTACGCCTGGAACCCGCTCGTCGTCTACAGCTTCGCCGGCACGGCGCATTTCGACAGCATTATGATCCTGTCCCTCATCGCCGGAATTTTCGCGCTTGTTAAATCGACATCGTCGCCGGAATCGAAGCAGCAATGGCTCTGGGCACTTGCGGCCGCAGTGTTTTTCGGCATCGCGATCTCGCTGAACATCGTAGCCGCATCGCTTCTGCTGCTTTGCGTGTTTGCGTTGCGTTGGCGCGCGTTGGTTTTGGCGCTGACGTTCATCATTCCCGTGTTATTCGCTCTTCCGTTCGGCTTCCCGAAAGTTCGAATTTGGGATTCGTTAGTCCAGCTGACCCAACTTTCCCGGCTCAACGATCTCTTTTGGTGGCTGATCGAAGACACGTTTTGGCCAAATCCACACCAGAGAAGTTTTCACTACCTGCCGATCATGATCGTTTGTGTAGTCGCGGTTTCATTTTTGTTCGTGCAGAACTGGAAGCGTGGAATGGTTTGGGTGCTGGGAACAGTGCTGGCCCTCAGCCCAATTCTGTATCCGTGGTATTGTACTTGGATCTTGCCGCTTGCGACCTGGCGACGGGCCTACGGCTGGCACGTTCTGTCGATCACGATTTTCGCCTACTATTTGTTTTGGGATGAACGGCTCTTTTCTTTGCCCTGGCATGCCGATCCATGGATGCGCGCTCTGATCGTCGCACCCGTGCTCGCCGCAATGATCATGATGGCTGCTCAAAGACGAACGGGGGCTCAAGAGAGCTAGCGGCCCGGCAAAAATCTTCTGGCACGCGCGCTTCGAATTCTTTCCATTCGCCCGTACGCGGATGTTGAAACGCCAGCCTCCACGCGTGCAGCATTTGTCGCGGAAAGTCTGTGGCGAATTTCGCGCCGTAAACTTTATCGCCCAGCACTGGATGCCCGAGGTGATGAAGGTGAACCCGGATTTGATGGGTTCGGCCGCTGTGCAGCGAGCACTCGACCAAGCTGAATCTCTCCGACCAGCTAAGCACGCGATATTCAGTCTTCGCTGCGCGACCGCGTTTCGACTCAACCGACATTCGTTGGCGATTCACGGGATGCCGGCCAATTTTCTCCTCAATTACTCCTGCCATTTTGCGCAATTTTCCCCCGGCTAGTGCGAGATAAACTTTCTCGACGGTTCGTTCAGCGAATTGCGTCGCCAATCCGCGATGGGCCTCATCTGTCTTTGCGACGACCAGACAACCGCTCGTGTCTTTATCGAGCCGATGCACGATTCCCGGCCGCTCCTTGCCGCCGATGCCGGACAACTTTGGAAAATGATGCAGCAGGGCGTTGACCAGCGTGTGCTCGCGATGGCCCGCACCCGGATGAACCACCAATCCGGCTGGCTTGTTGATCACAATCAAATCGCCGTCTTCATATAGAACGTCGAGCGGAATCGGTTCTGGCCGATTGTGGATCTTCTCCAGCGGCGGCTCGTTTACTTCGATGCAATCGCCGGTCCGCACCAGATCGCGCGGACGCGCAGGCGCGCCGTTTAGTTCCACATTTGCGTTTCGAATAAGCGTCTGAAGGCGCGATCGAGAGAACTGCGGCAGTTCGCGCGCGAGGAATTGATCCAGTCGAAGGCGAGCGGCTTCTTTCGGCACGACGAGTTGGATCGAGTCTTTCATTGCTCTCGCGCACAACATTGCCCCAGAAATCGGCGATGTTACAATCTGCCGTTTAGGCGCTGCGCTGTGTGCGCCTGCGCGACCAATCAGCCGGACGCCGCCCGTCAGTTGGCCGAAGCTGCTAGGATTCCAAATTGCTTCGAAAAAACGCTTTTAACTGCCAGTCCGGCTCGCTCCTTGCTCGATAAAATCCATGCGCCGCTGGGTCTATTTGTTTTTTTCCCTGCTCATTGGCGCCACACAGGCTGGCCAGCTACCGGTTACGATGAGCGAGCTCAGTCTCATGCTGCGCTCCGGCTATTCGAGCAACTTGGTTATGCAGGAGCTAGCCAGGCGGCATTTCGTGGACACTATTGACGCGGCGAAAGAGACAGCCCTTCTCAACGCAGGCGCGTCGCCAGAGCTGATTGCCGCGCTGAAGAGCGGTACCTATTCACTTCCAGCTGAGCAAACAGCGTCGGCGTTGCAGCAAATGGACGCCGCAGGCCGCCGCCGTGCTCAACAAGCGGAGGCATCGCGCAAAGCCGAGGCGCGCTATGAGGCGCAAATTGTCCGCCAGCGCTCGGGAACCCAAAAACCGACCTTAGATGCGAGTAGCGAAGGTGCGATTGCTCAGCTCCTCAAGGGCGACCTCGTCCAGTTCCGGAATGGCGACGTTGTTCGTGCGGATGAAGCGGTCTTGGAGAAGAAAAAGCTGATCGCCTTTTATTTTTCCGCGCATTGGTGCGGGCCCTGCCGCAAGTTCACGCCTCAGCTGGTCGATTATTACAAGCGCGTCGCTCCAGAGCATCCGGAATTTGAGATTGTTTTCTATAGCGAGGACAAATCTCAGTATGCGTTTGAAACTTACATGCGCGAAACCAACATGCCCTGGCTCGCGATCGACTATTCGAAAGTGAAAAGCAAGGACGCGCTCCAGAAAATTGCCGGGAGCGGAATTCCGTCATTGGTCCTGGTTGATTCGACCGGCAAAGTCATTTCCAGCAGCTACAACGGTTCGCAATATCTCGGTCCGGAAAAAGTCATCGCCGATATTGACGCCATTTTTGCCGGAAAGCCTCCGGGCCGGCTCGCGGCACAATAAAGTCATTGCCGATCCGCCGCGAAGCTCGTCTATTTTCGGCGAGCAAATGGAAAAAGACTCTGCCTCAGCGCGAATGGCGCGGCTTGGCATCCGCGATGTCGATCTTGAGGAAACCTTCGCCCGCTCGAGCGGGCCGGGCGGTCAGAACGTAAACAAGGTTGCGACTGCGGTGACGCTGCGACATCGGCCGAGCGGAATTTCCGTGACCGTGCAGGATTCGCGCTCCCAGGTGATGAATCGCAAGCTCGCGCGCGAGCGTTTGCTTGATGCACTCGAAGATCGACAACGTGCGGCGCACCGCGCCCGAATCGCAGCGCGTGAAAAAGAACGCCGCCGAAAATCGCCCCGGCCAGTCGCATTAAAGAAGAAAATTCTCGACTCGAAACGAAGACGCGGCGCGTTAAAAAAACTTCGCGACCGCGTCGAAGATTAATTACCAAAGCAAGTCCTGGAGCGCCTTAATTCGGCCTTCAGTCAGCTTTGACTTTTCCTCGGCCGATTTCGCGACGTCGCGGCTCTTTACCCACGCGATCTGCTCTTGCTTAATCTTTGCGAAACGATTCGGCGACAGAAGCGAGCGCACGCCCTGATAGACTTGGTTTAGTTTCGTATCTAGCGCGTCGAACTCTTCTTCCTCGGAGCGATAGACGGTGCCAATGAAATTTTCCGGCACCTGTTTATCGTCCGGGGCGACGATTATATGCGTTGGAAAACTGTCATCGAAGGCTGCTTGCAACGCATCATCTTGGTCGGAATTGGTCATCCGCGCGTCCGTTACTGTCCACTTTTTGCTAGCGAGATCGTATGTTCCCTGAAACAACGCGTAGTACGTCTTCACGTCGTCGAATTGTTTCGGATTATTTTGCGAGGTCGCTCGCACCCGGATTTTTCGATCGTTTCCAAGTCGAAAATGCGGCGACACGTCTCCTGACACTTCCGAGTCGTGGGCCTGCTTCTTCATTACTCCATCGAGCGACTTTTGGATCCGTTCCTCGATCTCGGTCTGAAATAACTTTGAATCTTTGATCTCCAGCGCGGACACGCTATCCATTCCGTAGCGGCCATCGTTCTCTATCACGCAATAACTCGAATCCGGCGCCCAAAAGATCTCCAAGCCGCGATGATTTTGGTGCTCGAAGTAATCGACCTTGTCGACCTTTCCGAGTGTTGTGTGGTTGTTCGTGTTTGCGAGATAAACGTCACTCTCATTATTGTTTTGTTTCTCCGCGCCGTCAGCTGTTTGAACCAACAGGGCATAACGCCCATCCGGAGATTCCGAGTTTTCGCGGACGATGTAGTCTTTCGGCCAGTCATCCCCGCTCGCATACACAAGGCCGAGCATTGAAAATGCAATTGCCAATGACCGCACCGAGATGGAAGTCATGGCTGAATTTGCTCACAGGACTCGGCTGCTGGCAAGATCGACAATTAATTACATCTGCCGAAGCCGCTAGTCGCGAAGTGATTATGTCAGCCTAATACACTATGAAAAAACTTCTTATCCCGTTCTTTTTGCTTCTGATTGCGGTGTTCCTTAGCTCCTGTGCGAGCGAACCGGCCGCGACCACAACCACGACGACAACGCGCCAAACGACGGTTACGGAACCGACAGCGACGCAGCAGACGACTACGACGCGCTACTAGTTATCGGTTCCCACGACGAGCGAAAGGGCACGCGGCCGTGTGCCCTTTTCTTATCCCTTTTTCTTCGGCGCCGGCGGGGTCTCCGCACTCTCGGTGCTTTGCGCTTCTTCTTCCGCCGCCTGACTCACGACCGGCGCGATGGCCTGAAGTTTTTCTCCGCTGCGCAGGTCCATTAATTTGACGCCCATGGTGTTCCGGCCAGTCTCACGGATTTCTTTCACCCGCGTCCGCACCATCTGACCTTTGGTCGTGATCAACATCAACTCGTCGATGTCTCGCACCGTCAATGCGCCGACGACATTGCCGGTCTTGGTGCCGGTCTTCATCGTGATGATTCCCTTGCCGCCGCGATTTTGTTTGCGGTAATCGTCGAACGGTGTGCGCTTGCCGATTCCGTTTTCGCCCGCCACCAACAGCATCGCGCTGAGATCGAGAATGGCGAGGGCAACGACGTGATCTTTTTTATCGGGCCGGATTCCCCAGACGCCAACGGTGTTGCGGCCCTGATCGCGCAGTTGCTCCTCATGGAAGCGCAGGCTCATTCCTTCCTTCGTGATCAAAACGAGCTCGTTGTTTCCATTCGTCAGCTTCGCGTCGATCAAACGATCGCCCTTTTCAATTTGAATCGCGATGATGCCGCCTTTGCGAACGTTGCGGTAATCCGAGAGATTGGACTTCTTCACGATGCCCGACTGTGCCGCGAAGGCGATGTGGAGATTTTCATCCCATGTTTGATCGATCGCGTTAGCGCCGGTGCCGGATTTCTTGGACTGAATCCGGATCGTGGCCGCGATTTTCTCGTCCGGCTTTAATTCGAGAATGTTGGCGATCGACCGTCCTTTCGCTGCGCGCCCCATTTCCGGAATCTCATAGACTTTTTCGACGTAAGCGCGCCCGGCTTCGGTGAAGAACATCAAGTAGTCGTGCGTCGTCGCGGTAAAGAGATGCTCAATGAAATCGCCCTCCTCTTCCTCGGTCGCGCCTTCGCGCGTCGTCATGCCTATCACGCCCTTGCCGCCGCGCCGTTGCGCGCGAAACGCGCTCACGGCCGTGCGTTTGATGAATCCGCCGTGCGTGATGCTGATGATGCAGCCTTCGTTTGCGATGAGATCCTCCATGTTGATCTCGCCCTCGTCGGCGATGAACTGAGTCAGGCGCGGCGAGCCGTGTTTGTCTTTCAGCTCGCGCAATTCCTTCTTGATAATGGTGAAGACGCGCTGCTCTTTCGCGAGGATGTCGCGCAAATCCTGTATCGTTTTGATTAGCTCCTTGTACTCATTCTCGATCTTGTCGCGCTCGAGCCCGGTCAGCTGATACAAGCGAAGATCGAGAATCTGATTAGCCTGGTGCTCGCTGAAGGCGTAACGGCCTTCGGTGAGTCTTGCCGGATTGCGAATCAAAATTCCAATTTGTTCTACCTGTCGCTTCGTGAAATCGAAAGCCAGCAATTTAATCCGGGCTTCGTCGCGATTCGACGATCCGCGAATGATGCGAATGAATTCGTCTAGGTTGGCCAGCGCAATGAGATAGCCTTCCAGCGTCTCGGCTCGCTCCTCGGCTTTCCTTAATTCGAACCGAGTTCGGCGAAGCACAACTTCGCGTCGGTGCTCAATGTAAGCGGCATTGGCTTCCTTGAGCGAAAGAAGTTTTGGCCGGCCATGATCGATCGCGAGCATCAGCGCCGGGAAGGAGCTTTCCATCGCCGTGTGCTTGTAGAGATTGTTGATGACGATCTTCGGATTGGCGTCCCGTTTGAGCTCGATGACGACGCGCGTGTTTTCGTCCGACTCATCCCGGATCGCGCTGATGTCGCCTAGAACCTTTTCGTTAACCAGCTCGGCGATGCGCTCGACGAGTGTGGCGCGATTTACGCCGTACGGAATTTCAGTGATGACAATTTGTTCCTTGCCACCCTTGAGTTCTTCGACGCCGGCTTTGCCGCGCACTTTCATGCTGCCGCGGCCGGTCGTGAGATATTGTTTCACGCCGTGCAGCCCGCAGATCGCGCAGCCAGTCGGGAAATCTGGACCCTTCACATGCTTCATCAGCTCTTCGAGCGTGATGTCTGGGTCGTCGATTTGGGCGCAAACACCGTCGATGACTTCGCCCAGGTTGTGCGGCGGAATGTTCGTCGCCATTCCAACCGCGATGCCGGTCCCGCCGTTAACTAGAAGATTCGGAAACGCTGCCGGAAAAACCGTCGGCTCGGTTCGCGTTTCGTCGTAGTTCGGAACGAAGTCGACCGTGTCTTTGTCCATGTCGACCATCAACGCTGCGCCGAGATGCGTCATGCGCGCTTCCGTGTAACGCATTGCTGCCGGCGGATCGCCTTCGACCGATCCAAAATTTCCCTGACCATCAACCAGTCGTTCGCGCATTGCCCACGGCTGCGCCATGTGGACGAGAGTGGGGTAGATCACCGCTTCGCCGTGCGGGTGATAGTTACCGCTAGTGTCGCCGCAAATCTTCGCGCATTTACGATGTTGCCGCCCCGGAAAGAGCGACAGATCGTGCATCGCGTAAAGAATTCTTCGCTGCGATGGTTTGAGTCCGTCACGCGCATCCGGCAACGCGCGCGAAATGATCACCGACATCGAGTAATCGAGAAACGACCTCGACACCTCTTCAGCCACATTTATCGGATCAACCTTTTCGTTCGCGCTGTACATTGAGAAGTTGTGGATCTAGGGAGGATGTCGATCTTAGACGTCGAGGTTTCGGACGTTTAACGCATTGTCTTCGATGAATTGCCGCCGCGGTTCGACCACGTCGCCCATCAGGATCGTAAACATTTTGTCGGCGTCGACCGCGTTATCGTCGTTCAGATCTACTTTGAGCAGCTTGCGCTTCTCCGGATTCATCGTGGTCTCGAACAATTCCTTGGCGTTCATTTCGCCGAGACCTTTGAAACGTTTGATCTGCACGCCACGACGGCCGATTTCCAAAATCTTTCCGAGGATATCCGGAATCGAAAACAGCGGATGCGTCACGGCCTTGTCGCCTTCGCCCTCGATCAATTCGAAGATCGGCTTATCGCTCGCGGCATAGTGATTAACTTTCAATCCTTTGCGGGCCAATTCGGCGATAATTTTCTGGACTGCCGCCGATTCGTGGAGCTCAACCAATTTAGCCCGACGGCGGACGCCGTTCGTTTTGGTGGCCAGCGCCGGGGCGTCGCCGAGCGGCAAAAGCTCCTGTTCAATCTGGGTGTCGAATAAATTGAGATCGAGGTTCGACTCGTGGAATTTCCGGACCGCCTTTTCGTCATGGAAATAATGCACGGTCTCGTCGTTGCCTTCCCGGACTTTCACGAGATACGCGGGTAGCTTGCCGGACTTGGAATTCCGCTCTTCCAAGTATTCCTCAAAGTCGCCGCCATGCCGGCGAACGACCTCGCTAAGCTTCGCCAATTTCTCGAGGGACTCGAGAATGTCTTTCAGCTGCGCCGCTGTAATCTCCTTGTTGTCGGCGAGATTTTTCAGCTTCACATCCTCGGCCCCGAGCGAGATCAAGATTTTGTTCAGTTGCACGTCGTCGTCGACGTACTCTTCTCGTTTCTTGCGTTTGATTTGATAAAGCGGCGGCTGCGCAATGTAAATCTTCCCTGCGCGCACCAGCTCGGTCATTTGCCGGAAGAAAAATGTCAGAAGCAGCGTGCGAATGTGCGATCCATCAACGTCCGCATCTGTCATGATAATGATGCGGCCGTAACGCAGCTTCGAAATGTCGAATCGCCCTTCCTCCTGTTTGCCGTTACCAGCTCCGTCTTCTTCGCGCGGCTTGCCGATGCCAGTGCCGATGGCCGTGATCATCGACTGGATTTCGTTGTTCTTGAGAAATTGATCTTCGCGTGCTTTCTCGACATTGATGAGCTTGCCCCGAATTGGCAGGATCGCCTGATAACGGCGATCGCGTCCCTGTTTTGCAGAACCGCCGGCCGAATCGCCCTCGACGATGTAAAGCTCGGTCAATTCCGGATCGCGCTCAGAACAGTCGGCCAATTTCCCAGGCAACCCGCCTCCGGTGAGCGCGCCTTTCCGAATCGTCTCGCGAGCTTTGCGCGCAGCCTCGCGAGCTCGCGCGGCCGTGAGGACCTTGTCGAAAATCCGTCGCGCAATCGGCGGAGTCTTGTCAAAAAATGTCATCAGCCCTTCGTAAACGGCAGAGTTCACGATGCCGTCGATCTCGGTGTTTACGAGTTTGACCTTGGTCTGCGATTCAAATCGCGGATTCGGCAACTTGATGCTGAGTACTGCAATCAAACCCTCGCGTACGTCGTCTCCGGAAATCGAGGGATCCTTTTCTTTCGTGAGATTGTTTGCGCGGGCGTATTGATTGATGGCGCGGGTCAGTGCCGTGCGGAATCCGGTCAGGTGCGTGCCTCCGTCCGGGTTTGGAATTGAATTCGCGAACGGCAAAATCTGGTCGTTGTAGCTGTCGTTGTATTGAAGAACAACATCGACAAACACTTCGTCCCGTTGCCGCTCGATGATGATCGGCTTCGGATGAAGCACCTGCTTGTTTTCACCGAGCTGCTTTACGAATTCCTCGATGCCGTGCTTGTAAAGAAACGTCTCTTTCTTCGTCGATTCGGTCCGTTCGTCGGTCAGGTTGATCTCCAAACCCGGATTTAGAAATGCCAACTCACGGAGCCGAGTGGCCAGTCGCTCAAACTTAAACTCAGTCGTAATCGTGAAGATCGTCGGGTCGGGCAGAAACGTGATGAAGGTGCCGGTCGCCTTTTTGCCTTTGACCTCACCGATCACTTCCAGCTTTTGCGTCGTTTTCCCCTTGGCGAAGGCCATGTGATAAACCTTGCCGTCTCGCGAAACTTCCACCTTGAACCACTCGGAGAGCGCGTTCGTGCATTTCGCGCCGACGCCGTGCAAACCGCCGGAATACTTGTAAGCGCCCTGTCCAAATTTTCCACCGGCGTGTAGGTTCGTCAGCACCAATTCGACCGCCGGCATTTTCCATTTCGGATGAATGTCCACTGGAATGCCGCGGCCGTTGTCGCGCACCGAAACGCTGCCATCGACATGTACGGTCACTTCGATCTTGTCGCAGAATCCGGCGAGATGTTCGTCGATCGAGTTGTCGACGACCTCGTAAACCATATGATGCAACCCGCGTTCGTCCGGATCGCCAATGTACATCCCGGGGCGCTTCCGGACGGCTTCCAAGCCTTCGAGTTTGTCGATCTGCGCGGCGTCGTACTTTTGCGACTTGTTGACGCCGGAAGTGAGGCGTTTGTCGCTCGAAATTTCGTCGTCTTCCATGCGTGCGACGGCAGCTTTGGCTGGCATCAAAAGAAGCTAGCGAGAAAGGGTCAAGAAACAACTAATAATCTCGTGGTGGCAAGAGGCTCATTTCCGCTACCGATTGGAGGATGGGCCGAGGCAAAGCCCACGATATTGTGGTCGACCGACTAGACTTATTCCCCCCTGTTTTTGGCCTCTTGACCAGCCTCTCTTGCGCTTCGAGAATTGACGTTCCAATGCGCCGTCAAACTATTTTCGAAGCGCGTTGGATCCTTGCGATTTTGGCTCTCTTTGCAGTCGTTAGTCTGTTTTGGAGCGTCGGGTTATTTTTTATTTTTGCCGCGCTCATGGCCTACACTTTTTACTTTTTCCGCGACCCCGACCGGAGCGTCCCACTCGATCCTAACGCAATCGTGGCCGCTGCGGATGGAACGATCGCCGACATCGTGGAGATCGATGAACCCGATGTGCTAAAATCAAAAACGCGCCGAGTCGGAATTTTCTTGTCGATCTTCGATGTCCACACCAACCGCGCGCCCATCGAGGGCCGCATCACTTACCGGCAACATCGCGAAGGGCTTTGTGTCGATGCGCGGCGCCCGGACTGCTCGGAGAAAAACGAAGCGATGACATGGGCGTTTGAAAATCCGCGCGTGACCATTGTTGTTCGCCAGCTCACCGGCGCCATCGCGCGACGGATCGTGGCTTGGGCGAACGTCGGCGACGAATTCGCGAAAGGCGATCGGTTTGGAATGATTCGCTTTGGTTCGCGAACGGAAGTATACTTGCCGCTCGCCGCCACTGTCGTGGTGAAAGTGGGCGACCACGTGGCCGGTGGATCGACAATTATCGCGCGTCTTCCCTGATTCATGAGCGAACAACCGTCGAAAATCTATTTGCTGCCGAATTTGATGACGGCAGGCAACCTGTTCTGTGGATTTACCGCCACCCTTAAGATTTTGGAAGGCGCACTTCTGCAAAGCAGTAACCCGGAATCCGCCAACGATCTTTTTCACGAAGCCATTTGGTATGTGTTGGGCGCGTTTGTATTCGATTTTCTAGATGGCCGGCTCGCGCGCCTCGGCGGACACGACAGTGCGTTTGGTCGCGAGTTCGATTCGCTGGCCGATATTGTTTCCTTCGGTTTGGCGCCGGCGCTGATGGTTTACCGCGTCGTGCTTAAAGACTTTCCGCGCGCTTGCTGGATCATCGCCTTCGTGTATCTGGCGTGTGGCGCACTGCGTCTCGCTCGCTTCAACATTGCGTCGGCGAATTCCGAACGTGAAGGCAGCAGCAATGGCGCAAAAAACTTCACAGGCTTTCCGATCCCCGCGGCCGCGGGTTTGATTGCGTCGATCACGTTATTTCTGCTCTGGTGGGCCGAAGGCGAACATCGACTCGGCAACTGGCGATTCGTGCTTCCACCGCTCTTGCTCTTCCTTTCCTTCATGATGTTCAGCCGGTTTCAATATCCCAGCTTCAAGGCGATAAATTGGAAAACGAAGAAATCGATCCCGCGCTTTCTCGCGATCAGTATCCTTCTCATCTTGACCGTCGCTTTTTATCAATGGATGCCGGCGGTCCTGTTTCTTGCCTACCTCCTTTACGGATTTTTGCGCCCCTGGCTCTCACGCGAATGGCGCCGCGAGATCGAGGAAGAAATCGGCGAGGAAGGTTCCGACGAACCGACCGAACAGATCTTGTGAGTTACGTTTTAATCCGCTACAATTTATTCAAGCGCGCCAGAATCTCCGGGTCCCGCACATCGGCCCATGCGCCGGTTAATTTGAGCGCTCGGACTTTCTTCCCTGATTGGGCGAGGTCGCGGATGGCGTCGGTCAACTCGTACTCGCCGCGCGGCGACGGCTTTAATTTGGCGGTGAAGTCAAAAATGCTTGGCCGGAACGCATACAGTCCCGCGTTATACCACGGACTCGTCGCTTCGCCCGGTTTCGATTTCTCGCGAAGATCGACAACATCCATTTGATCGTTGAGAAAAACCGCGCCGCCTTTTGTCACATCCTCGCCGCGCGTCACGCTAACGACCGCCGCGACGTCTTCCGCAAAATCGACAATCGCTTTGTAATTTTCCGGCGTCACCAGAATGTCGCCATAGCCCAAGATAAACGGCGTGAGGCCAACAAAGTTTTTGGCGAATTCGATTACACGGCCGGTGCCGTCCTGAACGGTTTGGGTCGCGTATTGGATGTTGATCTTGTAACGCGCACCGTCGCCAAAAAAATTCTGCACCGCGTCGGCTCGATATCCGACGATTATGAGAAAGCTGCCGACGCCGGCGTCGCGCAAACCTTCCACGATGTGCTGCAAGACTGGCTTACCGCGAACTTCCAGCATCGGTTTCGGCAAAGCGGCAGTCATCTCGCGCATGCGGGTGCCGCGCCCCGCTGCCAGCAATACCGCCTTGTCGATCTTTGCCATAGCGAACTATCAATTGAAATTCGGACGCGACTCAACCACAGTTCGCGCCAGTGGCTGCGCTGCAATTTCTAAGCAAATATCGCGAGACCGGATTTTTGTTGTTTCGCGCCAGTGTGGGGCTCGTCTTCATCATTCTGGTAGCGCCAATTTTATGGAGCGGTCCCGACAGCTGGGAGAATCTCGGATCCGCCATGCGGAATCTTGATTTTCATTCGCATTACAAATTTTGGGGATTTGTCGGCGCGATTCTCGGCTGTGCGGGCGGAATTCTCATGATCCTCGGTTTGTTTTTTCGCGTCGGCGTTCTGTTTGCCCTTGCCATTACCGCCGTTCACCTGGTGTCCGTTATTCATAGTCGCGGCGATTTTTTCTCGCGTCTTCCGGCTTTCGAGATGTCGATCTTGCTCTTGAGTTTGCTCTTCATCGGACCCGGCAAATACAGCGTCGACAAGAATTAGGACGACTTCGCGTCTTTCTGCGGAGCTGTCTTGTCCGGCGGAACGATCAATGCCGGCAAATCGAGTTGTTTGATCATAGCGCTGACTTTCAGCAGATCGTCGCTCTTTATCTGCACCCATTTCTTCAGCTGTTCGTCGAGTTGACCGCTCAGTTTCTGAAAGACCTCGAGCTGCGATTTGGTCGGCGGGTTGGCGTCACCGCTATCGATGAAATGGCTGAAGGCGTCGAAGCGCTCATTCAGCATGCTCGGAAATGCGAGATTCGCTTCGGAACCTTTCATGTTCACCTGAATCAATTCCTTTTCGACTTCGAATATTTTCTTATCGAGGTCGTCCGCGGCCGAGAGGGCAGGTTTGAGGCGCTGATCGTCGCCAAAGCGCGTGTGCAGATTCTTGATCTGCATTTTGATGTCGCGGATCTCGTTAACTGCCTGATGAAGATGTGAAATGCGATCCGTGACCTGCATCGACAATGTGAACTGCTTCTGCAACGCTGCCTCCGCGCCTTTGTTGCGTGGGTCGATCGCTACTTTTAGCGGCACGGTCTGCGATTTGCCCGCGACCATTATCTTCACTTGATAATCGCCCGGCAACGCCAGCGGACCTTTTGGTCCGGTGCTGGCATAAAACGCTCCCGGAATCTGGACCGGATCGTCATAACGCAAATCCCACGCAAATCGATTCATGCCTTCGTTCGCTGGAATTGTTTTCACGCGCTCGACTCGGTCGGGCCATTCCGGCGGCTGCTCGCCGTCTTTCTTCTCCTTGTTGGACAGATGCCGAACCGCTTTTCCATTCGCGTCCAGAACATCGAGGGTCACTTCATCTTTCGGCACGGACTTCAAATAATAATCGATCATCGCGCCCGCCGGCGGGTTGTCGCCAACTGGCTGGCGTTTGTCGAACTCCTCCGGGTAATGCAAGCGCAACGCCGTTTGCGGTTGATACAAAATGAAGTCCGCGTTTGCGGATTGCGCATTGACTTGCCGCAAAGGCGTCAAATCGTCGAGCAACCAAAAGGATCGCCCATGCGTCGCGACGACCAGATCGTCGTCTTTCACTACCAGATCGTGGATCGGCGATTGCGGTAGATTCAATTGCAACGGTTGCCAGTGTGCTCCGTCATCGAACGAAACGTAAACGCCGCGCTCGGTGCCGGCGTAAAGCAACCCTTCTTTCTTCGGATCTTCCCGCACACTGCGCGCATACGCGCCATCCGGAATTCCGTTGACGATCGACGTCCACGTTTTGCCAAGATCCTTCGTCTTGAAGATGTACGGCTTGAAATCGTCCTGGCGATGATTGTCAACGGCGACGTAAGCCGCGTTCGCATCTTTGGGCGACGGATCAATGATCGAAACCGTTGCCCATTGCGGAGCGGGCGGCGTGACTTTCGTCCATGTTTTGCCGTCGTCAGTTGAAACGTGCACCCATCCGTCATCAGTGCCGGCCCACAATGTCCCTTGTTTAACCGGAGATTCGGCCAGCGCGAAAACCGTGTCGTAATATTCGACCGACGTGATGTCGTTCGTCAGCGGACCGCCGCTCGGTTTTTGTTTCGATTTGTCGTTGCGAGTCAGATCCTGCGAGATCTGGGTCCAGCTCTGACCGTGGTCGGTCGATTTGAAAACGCATTCCGCCGCGGTGTAGATCACGTCCGGATTGTGCGGCGACAACATCAACGGCGAAACCCACTGAAACCGATGTACGAGATCGTCAGCGCCATGCCCGGAATTGTCCAACGGCACTGGGCTAATGTCGTGGATTTCTTCTTTGGTCTTGTCGTAGCGAACGGCGTAGCCCTCGCTGTTTGAATAAATGATGTGCCAGTCGCGCGGATCAGGAATCACGAAACCGCATTCGCCGTCTCCGGCCGGATACCAATCCTGCGGCCCGATTACGCCGGAATCAGTTCGGCTTGCGATGCATACATTCGAGTTGTCCTGTTGCGCGCCGTAAATGTGATACGGAAACGCATTGTCGACTGCCACGTGATAAAATTGCGCGGTCGGCTGATTATTTTGCGTGGTCCATGTTTTGCCGCCATCGGTGGAGATGCTCGCGCCGCCGTCGTTCCCGTTGCCGATCCGATTCGGATTTTGCGGATCGATCCACAGACCGTGATGATCGCCGTGGCGGGCGGGCAAGAGGTTGAAAGTTTTGCCGCCATCCACTGATCTAAAAGCGCCAGTGTTTAACACATAAACCGTGTCGGGGGATTTTGGATCCGCGTAAATTTTACTGAAATACCATGCGCGTTGACGAAAACGGCCATCGTCGTTCACGCGGGTCCATTTTTGGCCCGCGTCGTCCGAGCGATAGATGCCGCCTTCCTTAGCTTCGATAATCGCGTAAATGCGATTCGGATCGGCGCCGGAGACAGAAACGCCGATGCGGCCGAGCATTCCCTCGGGAAGTCCATTGCCTTCGAGGCGTTTCCAAGTCACGCCGTTGTCTTCCGAGCGATACAACCCGCTGCCCGCGCCGCCGCTCGAGAAAAACCACGGCTGCCGCCTCGCCTGCCACAGCGACGCGAAAACGATGTTCGGATTGTGCGGATCGAACACGACATCGATGCCGCCTGTGTTTTCATCCTTGCTCAGAACATTCGTCCAAGTTTTGCCGCCGTCGGCAGTCCGAAAAATTCCGCGTTCTTTGTTGGGGCCAAACGCGTGCCCGAGCGCCGCCACCAGAACCACGTTTTCATTTCTTGGATCGACAATCACGGCGCCGATCTGCTGTGTATCTTTCAGGCCGACATTTCTCCAGGTCTTGCCCGCGTCGATCGATTTATAAACGCCGAGCCCGTAAGTGGTGTTGCCGCGAATCGCTGCTTCACCGGTTCCGACGTAAACGACGTTGTGATCCGACGCGGCAACCGCGATTGCGCCGATGGACGAAATGTCTTGCTTGTCGAAAAGTGGCGTCCAGTTTTGCCCGGCATCAATTGTTTTCCAAACCCCGCCGGCGACTCCGCCGAAATACCACGTGTCCGGCTCGCCCGGAACTCCTTCAATGGCCAGCGCGCGTCCGCCGCGGAACGGCCCGACCTGCCGCCACTTCATCCCGCTAAAAAGTTTTTCGTCGATCGCACCCGGCGGAACTGGTTTGGGTGTAGCCGTCGACGAAGCTCTTGGTGACGGCGTTGGACTAATCGCGAAGCTGTTAAAGGACAAGAAAATGAGCGCAGCGCAGGAAAAGAGACGCAGGTTCAGGGTGATCATCCGCTTAAGGTGAAAAGCTTGCCGCGCTCTTCAACTGGAATGTGGCAACAATCAGTGCGCGCTCGCGCGCGCTGCCAGAATGTAGGCAATCACCGCCTCGCGTTCTGAAGGGTTCAAACTCGCGCGATGCGCCATGCTGTTCACGATCTTCGGCCAATCCTCATCCGAATATTTCCAGATCGCCGGCAGCGTATGACATTCGATGCAGCGATGAACGAACAGGGTGCGGCCACGCTTGAGATCCACATCTTGCATCCGATGTGATGTGGATCTTGTCATAACCAGCGTGACCGGCGGCGCGTAGTTGCTGGTTTCGCAGCTCGTCAGCAGCAACGCGGTGATAAGCAACCTTTTCATCTAAAAACCGACTCCGAAGATTGTGCGGAGTTGAAAATCGCGTTCGTCCGGTGTGTCGGTCGCCTGAGCGAGAGCGGTCATGGTCACAAACCAACTTTCGCGGCGATAGGAAACGTTAGGCCCGACAAAAACGTTCCGGATCCGCTCATTGTCATGCCAATCGGGAAAAATGAACTCGTGCAGAAATTCGAGTCCCACCGAACAGCGCGGCGAAATCTCGTAGCTTGCTCCGAGTGCCTGTTGCAATTCGCCCTGGCGTTCGCTCAGTCCTTCGCCTTGCCAAACCGCTTCGAGCGTTGCGTTGTAAGCCAAAATCCAGCGGCCAAGATTTTTTTGCGTGATCACTTTCGATTCCCATTCGAAGAACCGCCGTCCGGCTCGGTATTCCTGGTAGACCGACAATCCAACCGGATCCACAATCGGATTGGTTAAATTGTAAATCAGCTCGACGGCTGTATCGGAGTAGGTCAAACGATCACGCTGGGAGTCGCGCGAGTAAAACCAATCGGCGACGTAAATGCTCGCTTGGAATTTATCGGTCAGGCCGAATTCAAACTCGTGGCGGAAATCGATCTGGTCGCTGCGTGCCGGGTTCGTCGTCCGGCCCCACGTCAGCCAATTTTCCATTTCCACACTTCCCGGCGGCGAAGTCGGCGCTTCGTAGAGAAATGTGAAATGTTTAACACCGCCGAAAGCGTACATCGTCGGCAAGATCGACAAGACCGCCAATCCGGCTCGGACGAAGATCGACAACGCGCGTTTGCTCATTAAGCGACGAAAACAGTGCGGCTCCAGTCACCGCACCGGTTGCAGTTGTCGCGGAAGCGCGATGCCGGCTTCCGCTTTTGCTTCTTGAACAGGCTCTTGGCTGACCGGAGCTGTGCCGCCGAGTTTTCGCGCCGCGTAGTAGGAGCCAACCACCAAGATCGCGGCGATTCCCTGCGCGACCAGCGTTTCGTAGGTCGGGAACACCGAGAACCACAAGTTCATCCACTTTGGAATGAGTGGAACGAGCCACGGAATCGGCGTCGTCGAGATCCAATGCGCCAGCTGCATCTCCTGCGCCTGTTCGCCGACCATCACCAGCAACACCACCCCAAGCAAAACGCCAGTGGTGATCAGCATCTTGCGGTAGGGCAACTTTTGCTGCAGCACGAAAGTCAGCATTGCGACGATTGCGGACAGCGCGATGCCGAGCAGCGCGCCTTGGAAAACAACTCCGCCGCCGAAACGGAGATTGTAACTTTGTAAAAACAAAACGACTTCGAATCCTTCGCGATAAAGCGAAGTGAATCCGAGCAAGATCAATCCCCAGAGTAACGATCGCTTCGCGACTTCACTTCCATGTCCGTTCTCGAGGAGCGCTTTTCGGCGGCGGTTATGCGCGCGAATCCAGCCGCCCCAGTAAATTTTGTGGAAAAACCAGTTCATGATCACGAGCAGCACGACTACCGCGAGTAGTCCGGTTGCGGCTTGGAGGTCGAGCGCGCGCATGTTGTCGCTCAATGAATCGACAATGCGCACCGCGATCACCCACGTGATCAATGTTGCGACGAATGCGACGCCCGCTCCCATAGCGACCGGTTTGCGATGCGCGCGTTTCGGGCCGGTCATGCTGGCGGTGATTGCCGCGAGGACAAGGATGCACTCCAATCCTTCGCGGAAAACCAGAACGCCGATGTCGAGCGCAGCGACTGTCGCACCGGTGTTGGGTTCGGTCGGATCGGGCGCACCGTGGGCGGCGATTCCCTGCCA
>DASZJH010000178.1:0-6410 GCA_035948375.1 Chthoniobacterales bacterium | reverse complement strand
GAGCGACTCACGCCAGTCGTGCGATCGCGCGCAAAGTATCGGACTTCCTTGCGAGTGCTGCGGCGCGCGAAGGAACTATCGCCGAAAACTGTGACCAAGAGCGGGATCATGCTCGGACTTGGCGAATCTGAGCCGGAAATTTTCCAGACGATGGACGATCTGCGAGAGGTCGGCTGTCAGGTGTTGACGATGGGCCAATATTTACGACCGACGCCGCAACATTTGCCGGTGGTTGAATACATCACGCCGGAACAATTCGACCTTTACGGCGAGATCGCGCGCAAAAAGGGATTCGAGCACGTCGCCTCCGGCCCGCTCGTGCGTAGCTCATATCACGCGGCCGACTTCCATCCAGTGGTTCGCTGAGAATGGAGCGAGCGGGGCGAGCGACATGGACGGTAAGGCCGCGAGGGTAGCGGCGAGAGAGTCGGGCGACGAACGAGTTCAATGGACAAATCGAAAATCGCGGCGGTCATTCCCGCTTACGACGAAGAAAAACATATCCACGATGTCGTTCGCCGGACTCGTCAGAAGCTCGACAACGTTCTGGTTGTCGATGATGGCTCCGTCGACAAAACGGCCGACCGCGCGCGCGAAGCCGGCGCCGAGGTCATCGTTCACGAAGAAAATCAAGGTAAAGGCGAAACCATCAAAACCGGATTGCGCCACTGGCTGGATCGACAATTCGATTTCGTGATCATTCTCGACGCAGACGGTCAGCATCGGCCGGAAGAGATCGATCGTTTTGTCGAGGTGGCAGTTTCGGCGGACGAACCGAAGCTGATCCTCGGCACGCGAATGAACGACGTTTCGTCGATGCCGCTCGTGCGGCGCATTGTGAATCGGTGGATGAGCGATCGTATCTCCGCGCTGTGCGGTCAGAGGATTCCGGACACGCAATGTGGGTTTCGAATGCTGCATCGACAATTGATTCCGGAATTGCTTGGTGGCGCCGCGCGGTTCGATTACGAAACAGAAATGCTGATCGTCGCCAGTCGAAAAGGTTTTCAAATCGCGTCCGTGCCGATCAGCACGGTTTACTCGGATGAAGTCAGCAGCATTCATCCGGTGCGCGACACAATCCGGTTTTTCAAACTGATGCGGCGTTATAAAAACCCGTAAACCGAGCTATGGTTTTTTGCCCGGCAATGGTTTGCTGCTCTTTAGAATCTCGTCTTCCGATGTAAGGTTGGGCGCCTTGCCGCTGAAAATTACTCGATTCGGCTTTTCGGTAAGTTCATCTATTAATGCTTTCGCGTGAGTCGTTATCACTTTGAGATTCAAAAGGGTTACGTGGAGTTCTTTCAGCTGATCCTGAAGCGATTTGTCAGTTGAACCGATAAAGGTGTTGGCCGTGCCGATAAAATGGTCGGCGTCCTCGGAAACAGTTTCCAGGTTCTTGATTACGTTCTGGAGATTGTCGACGTCAATTTTTACCGAATCGGCAATGGGACTGAGTTTAGGCATGAACTCGCCAAGATTGCCGTGCAAGTCAGTCACGGTGACGTTGAGATTATCGATCAGTTTATTGGCGTTATCGAAGAGCGGCCCGGCTGCGGCGGTGATCTGTTCGATGCCGTAGGCGGGATGTCCTTCAATGGTGGCGTGGTTGGCGAGCGTTTTTCCGCCAGGCGTTCCGGCGGATAGCGCGACAAATCTTGCCGCGAGCATTGTGTCCGAGCTCAGCGTAGCGGCAACGTCGGCCGGCAAAGGAGGAATCTCGTCATCGAGTTCTATCGTCACGATGACGGCATCGTTTTTGTTCGGCAACTTCGCGCGCTCTGCCGCGGTCAGATGTCGAACCGCGATGACTCGCCCGGCCGGCGCGCCCGCGTAGCGGACTTCCGAGTGAACCTTGATGCCGGTCACGTCTTCATATTGAATTTGCAATGTGCGGGTCGGTTTTTTCAAACGATAACCGGACAGCGCGAAGGTAAGCGCGGCCAGCAATACCAGACTGCAAATGATCACAGAAAGCGCGACGAGATAATCGGAAAGGTTCTTTTTCATGCGGTCTTGCGGTGAAAGCGGTATCGCGCACTGACGAACGGTCGCGGCTTCACCTGCTGATGATGTTCATGTTCTTCCTGCGAGAGATTCAACGGAATCGGTCCATCCGCTTCACCATTTATGAATTGTTGCACTTCGGGGTTCGAACTGTTGCGAATTTCACCCGGCGTACCTTGCGCGACAATCGAGCCATGACCAAGCATGATCATGCGCGTCGCGATTCGAAACGCGCTGGTCATGTCGTGAGTAACGACCATTGCGGTCAGATGTTCCCCATGGGTGAGCTTCAGCGTCAATTGATCGACAACTGCCGTCATGATCGGGTCGAGGCCGGACGTCGGCTCATCGCTGAAAAGCAGTTCCGGATCGAGGGCCAGCGCTCGGGCAAGACCGACTCGTTTCTTCATGCCACCGCTGATCTCGGCGGGCTTGAGATCTTCAAAACCGCTCAGCCCAACCATCTTCAGTTTTTGTTCGACAGCTTCTTCAATCTCCTCGGGCGATTTGGCAGTGTGTTGCTCGAGCGGCAGAGCGACATTTTCGCCGACTGTCAGCGAGGCAAGCAACGCGCCGGATTGAAACAGCATTCCAAATCTCTTTCGAATGCGCTCAATCTCGCGCTCGCTCATCGTGGTGATTTCCTCGCCAAAAATTTTCACTGACCCCGACGTAGGCTTCATCGAGCCGATGATGTGGCGCAGAAGGGTACTTTTCCCGCAGCCGCTTCCACCCATAATCACCAGGGTTTCTCCGCGATCGACGTTGAAGGAAATGTCCTTTAGGACAGTGCGGTCGCCGAACTGACGCATCAGGTTTGAGACTTCGATAACGGGAGAGCCGTTCATGGGACTACGCTCCGAAAAAGAAAATGCCAGTTAGAATCGCGTTGGTCACGAGCATTGCGAGTAACCCTTGAACTACCGATGCAGTCGTAGCTTGACCGACGCCTTCCGCGCCACCGTCGACGTTCAGTCCGGCATTGCAAGCAATGGTGATGATGATCCACGCGAACACCACGCTCTTGATAATGCCCGAATACAGATCCCACGTATCGGCGCTTTCGACCGCTCGCATGATGAAGCCCGCGGTGTTGAAATTGAGCGCGAACCGGCAAACCGCCCATCCGCCGACCACGCCGATGTAATTTCCAAAAATCGTTAACCCCGGGAGCATAATCATCATGGCGAGGAACCGCGGCACGACAAGATATTGAATCGGATTGATCGCCATTACTTCGAGCGCTTCGATTTCTTCGGACACTTTCATCGTTCCCAGTTCTGCTGCGACCGCCGAACAGCTTCGTCCGATCACGATCACGGCAATCAAGATCGGGCCCAACTCGCGCAAAATCGACAACATCACCAGATCGGGCACATAGAGCTCGGCGCCCATTTGCTGAAGCGAATGCGCAGCTTGCATCGCGAGCGTCACCCCGATGCTGAATGCGGTCAGCGCCACCATCGGGGTCGCGCGTGTCCCGATGAAAACCATTTGCCGAAAGATGGGCGATATCTTAAAAAACTGTCCGTTGAACGGCGCGACGAATATCCAGTGAAGCAGACTCAGATTCAGGCGCAGATAATTTCGCAGCATCAGGGCGCGTCAGGTTGCCAAGCCGCGTCGAAGGACGAAAGCCGAAAATTGGGAGGGGTTACTTACTTCGCGTAAGCCAGCGGCATTAGCGTGTGCAAGACACGATGCGCTGGTTCAACATAGTGCGTCAGCAGTCGGTCGAAGCTCTTCAAAACGACAGAGATCACATGATCTTTGTTCAAACAGTTTGTAACCTAAGACTTGAATTCAGCTAGCCACGAACTCTCATTTTTCTTTTTCTAAATCAGTCCGCGTTTACGGAAATCGCCGATGTTGCCGCCGCTGGAGCGCTCGATCATGTCGATGGTGAACTTGAGAAGGCAAACCTCCCAGGCTTCGTCGACGCCTTGAATCACCGCGCTGAGCGGTTCGTCCCGGTGTTGCACATGGGACTTGGTCCGCGCGATGACGGCTTCAATGGGATCGCGAAACATTCGCTCGGTCACATCGGTCTTGCGAAATTGAAAGCCGTAACGCAGCACAGCAAAATTCTGCGCACGCTCGCGAAGCTGATCGGCATAGCGCTGCGCTTTCTCGCCGAAGCCTTCTAACAACAACCGGCTGATGTGTTCCGGCGTTAAAATTTGAGGACGATCAGCGTGAATTTTTCCATCGCGCACGCGCACTTCGTTAACGCGGTCCATCAGCTCCGAGATGAGATAGAAATGAAAGCTGGTGGTCCCGAACGTTGCGATCTTCTGCTCGGGAGCGAGGATCACCTGAGTGTTTTCAATCGCGTACTGAAAATCGTCTTGTTTCATTTCGCCGCCACAATCTAAGGCAGCGCGCCGTTCTTTCAATCGAGGGCGGACGCTTCGAAGGCGCAGGTGTCGATTTCGCGGACGCGAGTTGAGCGCCAGCGAAGCACGGCTTCGATGCTGAAAATGGCAAGGGCGATCCAGATCAAGGCAAAGGTGACGAGGTGTCCGCGCGTGAACGGTTCGTGATAAAGAAATACGCCAAGGAAAAACGAACCGATAGGGGACAGGTATTGGAGGAAGCCGACCGTGATGAGACGGAGATGTTGAGTCGCGTAGCCGAACCACAAGAGCGGCACCGCCGTGATGATGCCGGTGCTAACGAGCACGATCGACAGCCACCAACCGGCGCGACCGAAAACAAGCGCGTTTGATTGTTGGAGGTAAATGAGAAACACGATTGCGAACGGCAGCAACAAGATCGTTTCGATGAACAAACCCGGGATGGCAGCGGTGCCGGATTGTTTGCGCAGTAATCCGTAAAGTCCAAACGAGACACAAAGCAAAACAGCGATCCAGGGAAAGCGACCATAACCGAAAGTGAGATTCAAAACTCCGAGCCCAGCGAGCAAGACCGAGACGAATTGCCATCGGGTCAGACGTTCGCGGAGAAAAAGCGCTCCGAAAAGAACGTTCATCAGTGGAGTCATGAAATAGCCAAGGCTCGTTTCAACGACGCGGCCTGCGATCACCGCCCAGATGAACAGGAACCAGTTCGAACTAATGGCCAGGCCGCCGGTCAGACAGTAAAGAAGCGAACGCCGCGAACGAACGTTCGCGACCACTTCGCCCCAGCGTTTCTGCCAGGTCAGGACAAGCGAAAGAAAGATCGACGTCCAAACGAAACGATGGGCCAGAATCTCGCTTGCCGGAACCGAGCCAATCAATTTCCAATAAATCGGAATCAACCCCCAGATCGTGAAACAGGAGACTCCGGCGATGAGTCCGATTGTTTCGCGACGCTTGGCGGAATTCTTCTGCGAGATCGACATCTAGATAGGTAGCGGCGGTTCACCGAACCGCCAATGGCGATTGAGATCAATCGCCCATACCTAAAGATTATTTCTGCGCGGACGGCGTGGCGTACTGCTTGTAGGCGCCGTAGCCGGCCTGATCCATTTCTTCCGCCGGAATGAAATACATGGCGATGGAATTCACGGCGTAACGCTTGCCAGTCGGCGTGGTGGTATCCTGGAAAACGTGGCCGAGATGCGCATTGCTCATCTTTGCCCGGATTTCGGTGCGGTTGGTGTTGTCCTGTTGCTCAATCAGCAACTCGGGAGAAGTCGGTTTGGTAAAGCATGGCCGACCGGTCCCGCTATCGAATTTGTCCGCCGATGAAAAGAGCGGCTGGCGAGTGATCACATCGACATAAATTCCAGGACGATAGTTGTCCCACAATTTATTTTTAAACGCCGTCTCCGTTCCATTCTCGCGGGTGACGTGATATTGCTCGGCCGTCAGGCGTTTGCGCAAAGTCGCGTCGTCCGGGACGGGCCGGTTCGGATCGAACCCGGTCATCTGTTCTTTCACGCTGCGAGCAAAGACAACGAAGTAAAGAATGACGGCAATCGCCACCACCGCGACGATGATTCCGATAGTGATGCTTATGCGTGAGGTATCACTACCCTGGATTCGAGTGCCGTTCATGCGCAAACCTCGCTCCGACAGTGAAGCAAAAAAGCGCGGTCGGCGTCACTCCTTTTTTTCGAACGGCGCAAGACACTCGACCGGACCGAACGAGTGTAGCAAACGATGCCGCTACTTTTTCTTTTCGAAAAGCGGCAGGTATTGGCCGTAGCCTTCTTCTTTCAGCTTTTCGACTGGAACGAAACGCAGCGCCGCCGAATTGATGCAATAACGCATGCCGCCTTTGTCGCCCGGTCCGTCGTCGAAGACATGGCCAAGGTGCGACTCGCTCTTGCTGCCGCGTACCTCGGTGCGTTCCATTCCGAAAGCACGATCCGATTTTTCAGCCACGTTATTTTTGTCGATCGGTTTGGTAAAACTGGGCCAGCCGCTGCCGCTGTCGAATTTGTCCAACGAAGT
>DASZJH010000177.1:0-10315 GCA_035948375.1 Chthoniobacterales bacterium | reverse complement strand
CGGGTGCTGGTGCAGCCGATGGAAGAGCAGGAAACAAAAAAAGGCGGGATCATCATTCCCGATACTGCGAAAGAAAAACCGCAGGAAGGCAAAGTGGTCGCTCTCGGCACCGGTAAGGTGAACGAAGTGGGCAAGATGGTGGATTTCACCGTGAAGAAAGGGGACAAGGTCCTCATTTCGAAGTACGGCGGCACCGAAATCAAAATCGACGGCGAACAATTCCTGATCATGCGCGAGGACGACATCCTCGGCATTATTGGATAACCGCCGATCAACAACAAACAACTGAACTAAAAAAATTATGGCAGCTAAACAATTACAATTTGATGAAAATGCGCGGCACACTTTGCTGCGCGGAGTCGAGAAACTGGCGAGGGCCGTCAAGGCCACGCTCGGACCGAGCGGTCGCAACGTGATTCTCGACAAGAAATTCGGCAGCCCGACGATCACCAAGGACGGTGTGACGGTCGCGAAAGAAATCGAGCTCGAAGATCCATATGAAAATATGGGCGCGCAGCTCGTTCGCGAAGTCGCTTCCAAAACTTCGGACGTCGCGGGTGACGGCACGACTACGGCGACAGTTCTCGCGGAATCCATTTACCGCGAAGGTCTCCGTAACGTCACCGCCGGCGCAAACCCGACGTCGTTGCAGCGCGGCATTAGTAAAGCCGTCGAAGCAATCGTCGAGGAGCTGAAAAAAATCTCCAAGAAAGTAAGCGATCGCACTGAGATCGCGCAGGTCGCGACCGTTTCGGCCAACTGGGACAAGACGATCGGCGAGATCATTGCCGACGCCATGGACAAGGTCGGCAAGGACGGCACGATCACAGTCGAGGAAGCGCGTTCCATCGACACCACGTTGGAAGTGGTCGAGGGAATGCAATTCGATAAAGGCTATCTGTCTCCGTATTTCGTCACCAACGCGGAAGACATGGAGGCCGTGCTCGATACTCCGTACATCCTCATCTACGAGAAGAAAATCTCGAGCTTGAAGGACCTGCTTCCGTTGCTTGAGAAAGTTGCGAAAGCCGGACGTCCGCTGTTGATCATCTCGGAAGATGTGGAAGGCGAAGCGCTCGCGACTTTGGTCGTGAACAAATTGCGCGGAACGCTCCAAGTCTGCGCGGTCAAAGCTCCGGGCTTCGGCGATCGTCGCAAGGCGATGCTGGAAGACATCGCGGTGCTGACCGGCGGCAAACTGATCAGCGAAGATCTCGGGATCAAGCTGGAGAACATCAAGATTGAAGATCTCGGCAAAGCCAAGCGCGTCACCATCGACAAGGAAAACACCACCATCGTCGAAGGTTCAGGCAAGAGTGCCGACATTCAGGGCCGGGTCGCTCAGATCCGTCGTCAGATTGAAGAGACGACCAGCGATTACGATAAAGAGAAACTTCAGGAGCGACTCGCGAAACTCGCGGGCGGTGTTGCCGTCATCAACGTCGGCGCAGCGACCGAGACCGAAATGAAAGAAAAGAAGGCGCGCGTCGAAGACGCGTTGCACGCCACGCGTGCGGCGGTCGAGGAAGGCATCGTCGCGGGTGGCGGTGTCGCATTGATCCGTGCTCAGAAAGCGCTTGAGGGTATGCGGGGCCTTGATGCTGACGAGAAAGTCGGCGTCCAGATCGTGCGTCGCGCGATCGAAGAGCCGTTGCGTCAACTGGCGGACAATGCCGGCGCGGAAGGCGCGCTCATTGTCGAGGAAGTGAAGAAGCGCAAAGGCAACGAAGGTTACGACGTCGCCAAAGGCGAATATGTCGATCTAGTGAAGGCCGGCATCGTCGATCCGACCAAGGTCACGCGGAGCGCGTTGCAAAACGCGGCGTCGATCGCGGGTCTATTGCTCACCACCGAAGCATTGGTCACGGAAGTTCCTGAGAAGGAAAAAGCTCCGGCAATGCCACCGGGCGGCGGCATGGGCGGCATGGATTATTGATCGCTAACTAAGACAACAATTTACTCGCGAAGAAATTCGGAGTTAACAAACAGCCGAGCTCGCAAGGGCTCGGCTGTTTTGCTTTAAGGGACTCATTTCAGCTTTTTTTCGATGTCCATGAGAGTCAGCAGATATTTTCTGATCTCTTCAAAAGCTTTAGGCGCCCATCCTTTTAGATCTGTGTCGTCTCCATTTTTGGCTTCGTCTGCGCAATCGGTTAGATCATTTCGAAGCGCGGTCTCCATTTCCGAGGCCCATCTCTTGTCATAATTACTCATAACGCCTCCCGGCCCGGCGTAACCAGCACCCCATGCGAGCGCGCCCAGTTTGGGATTATGACCGATTACGGTCCCAAGATTTTCCTTTTTGATCGGCGAATCTTTTCGCGCCGCCAGAGAGATGACTTCGTCATTGATTGCTGAACGCCCCAACATCACTTGTTTAGCGAAAATCATTAGATCAGGATTTTTTACCTGTCTCTCCGCTAGTTTCACCATCGCAAGTTCTTCAAAGCCTCGGTGCGCAATGTTAGTCATGAATGTTTTGTCTTTGGCCGAAAGAGTCGCCGCCAACACTACCGTCGTGATCAGAATTGCTGGAATAACTACCAGCAGCCCCGCGATGATCACCGCTCTTAGGGAAAACCGCAGGATCGCCCTGAATGGATTTGCCGTCGCAATTGAAGGGAAAATGCTGTGCATTCGCGCCTTATAACAACTCAGTGAGTCGCAGCAAGGCGTCATGAAGACACAGCTGGGGACAGATCTCAACATTTGACATTTAGTGCCCAAAAAACCGCCAGGTAGACAAGTTTGGTCGTAGGCGGCGTTCTTGGTTGGATGCTTTCAAGACGTGTCACCAATTTGATTTCGTTGATCGTCGGATGCGGCTTGGTGGTGGCCTTGTTCGGCTGCAATCGCGCGCTCATGGTCGACGACGTTGTGGATCGCAATAGCAAGGCGATGGGCGGCCGGGCGGCGATCGAGGCGGTTCACGCAATCGAAGTGAATCTTCATATCACCGATCCCGGTTTCGAGGCCGATGGAGTGTATCATGCCGCGCGGCCGGGAAAGATGCGGATCGACGTCTCGGTGACGGGGAAACACGTTTTCACGGAAGCGTTTGACGGACAGCGCGCCTGGGAATGGAACGGAAAGGAATCGAAGCCTGCCTCGGAAAAGGCAACAGCTGCGCTACAACATGGAGTCGAGCTTCCCGGAAAACTTTTCGGTCTGCACGAGCTCAAACAACGCGGACATCAGGTCGATCTCATCGGCAGAGAAGATATTGACGGGATCAACTACTACGCGCTCGGGCTCACGTTAAAGGATGGTTATCGCACCACGCTCTATGTCGATCCGAAAAGCTGGTTGATCACGCGGCGTCGCGACATTCGCCCGTTGCACGTGGATATCGATCCGACTCCGACAACGATCGAGCAGCGAAGTACTGATTTTCGCGCGATCTCGGGTGTGCAATTCGCCTTCGCCGGTTCGGAGACGGATCTGAAGACCGGCAAAGTACTCGAGACTTCGCAGATCAAGAGCATCAAGGTCAATCCAGCCATTGATCCGACATTTTTCGAAAAGTCCGAGCCGGACCGGCGGTAATCAGAAGCACTGAATTATCTCAGGAGCTCAGGAATCTCTTTAACCACGGATTACACGGATCAATCGGATCAGGCGGAGAGAATTGAATCTGGAAACCAGGAATCGAGGAAAGGGATTTCCGAGATAGAAGGGTCCGAGCCGGACTGGCCTTTTCCTGCGAGGTAGCAGCGAAGGAGCGAGGGCAGCAACTGAGTTTCAAAGCAGAAACGCAGGAGGATTTTAACCGCGGATTGCGCGGATTGATCGGATACGGATAATTCTTTTCCTGTTTTCCTGACTTCCTGATTAGGATTGATCTCTGTGTCTTTCGTCTCTTCCGTGGTGAAGTTCCGTTTTCACTGGCCAATGTTAGCTGTAGCGCTTCTGGGTTCAGTTTTCATTTTCACCAGTCTCGGGTCGGATTATTTGTGGGAAGACGAGGGCGATACTGCGACATACGCGGTCAACATTCTGAAATTCGGAGTCCCTCGAGCATGGGACGGGGTGACCTTTATTGATTCCGACAGAGGCCTACCGCTGAACAAAGACCTGGTGCTGATCAGCCATCCGTTGCTGCAATATTATCTTACCGCCGCGTCCTTCGCGGTCTTCGGGCAAAGTAATTGGGCCGCGCGTTTGCCATTCGCGGTGGCCGGCTGGCTGACGATCTTGATCACATATCTGTGCGCTTATGATCTGACAAAAAACCGATGGGCGGCGCTTTGCTCGGCAACTCTTCTCACCGCTTCGGTGCAGTTCCTGTTGTTTTGCCGGCAATGCCGTTACTACCCCCTGAGCATGCTGTTGGCCTGCTTGTTGGTGTGGATCTTTTTCAATATGCGATCAATTCGATCCGCACTGCTTTTCGCACTCGTCGGCATTCTTTTATTTCATTCTCATCCGTTCGGAATCGTTTTTGTCGGTGCGCTGGGTTTAGTTGGCTTTGCTTATCCATCAGTTCCGGGTCAGCGGCGATTTTTCTGCTGGGCCGGTCTGACCGTCGCGCTTCTCACCGCGCCGTGGATTGCTTTGGTGCGGTTCGGGTACGCCTCGGAGTCGGTGCCCGTCAGTTCCGCCGCTCAATTTGGCGGTCGCCTGATTCAATATGCAATCGAGTGCACCTCCGTGACGCCGCTAATCGGAATTGCGATTCTCTCGTCCATTTTCGCGTTGTCTTGGATGTTACGGGCCAGGAGCGCGGCGTCGCGAGGCCAGGAAGATTCACTGCTGGATCGGAGACAGGTCGGGTTACTACTCGTCACTTTGGCAACGGTAATTTGCTACGCTGTCGCCCTGGCGATCACAGCATCGAGCGACGACATTTGGCGCGCCGGAATTCGTTACACGACCGCGGTAATGCCGCTCACTGCGCTCGCCGCGGGCATATTAATCGTCAATGTCAGTCGTGGCCGAATCGCGATTTGGCTTCCGTTGCTGCTGATATTCGTTTTCACGAAGGCGGCGCAGCTGACGCCGTGGATTTTCTGGGGCGAAAAAGCAAGTTCGTTTGACGGCAACGAACTAGTGCGAGCGCATCTGCCGCTAAACTATGCGGCTCGCTACCTGACAACTCCCGAACTGCTGGCGTTTTTGCGGGATTTGAAACAGGAAAATCCGGGAACCCTGGCCAAAGCTTGTCAATTTCTTCAAGGCCAGGCGACCGCAGGCGATCTCGTGCTGACGAATTACGATTGGCAACCTCTGTATTTCTACACTCGACTGCGACAGTCGTTGAGAATCTTTCCGAACGATCCGATCTACGAAACGGCAAGGCGAAAAGGCCTGCCAGAAGACGTTTTCAACGTCGCCGGAGTGCGATGGCTGATTTGGCGCCCAATCTGGGACGGTTACTTCGGATACATTGGATCCGAAATAAAGCGCGATCTTCTCAATAGCGGCGCCCAGATAACGAAGGTAGCGGAATTTCCGGAAACGATATTTGAGAACCGGCCGGAGATCCATTATCACCGGTTTTCAGGCGGCAAGTATTTTTTTATCGCACTGAATCCACATGTCACGGCGCAGATTTTCCGAATCGATTGGCCCGGGGCTATGTTAGTCCCGCCAGTGGATCAAAGAAGTGACCAGTGAACAGTGACAAGTGACGAGCCGGATAGTTGATGGTTGAGAGAACGCTTCGCTTTAGTTGAGAGTTGCGGCGGTTAGCGTCGATTGCCCTACCTGATTCGTGCTTATTCGTGGTTTGGATTTAGTCTTCAGGATGCGCCGAAAATTACTCTTCGTCCTTTGCGGTTTGTTAGCGACGACTCTAAGCGCACGCGCGGCTGATTCGATGAATGGGGTCGCCGAGAAGTACGCGCATCTGGTGCTGGCGCTGGGTCAACATGATCCCGATTACGTGGATGCCTTTTACGGGCCGCCTGAGTGGAAAACGCAGGCGGAGAAAGAAAAGAAGTCGTTGGATGCAATTACGGGTGAAGCGACGCGGCTGTTTGAGCAGTCGATGGTTACGCATCTGCCGCAGAGCGGCATGGCTGAGGGAACGGCTGTGCCTTTGGTTGGGAGTTCTAAACCCGCAGAATCGGGTGATGAGATGCTGAAGTTGCGGCGGGAATATTTGGAGAAGCAGCTCTCCGCGTTGGTTGTGCGGGCGAACACGCTGCGCGCCGCAGGTCTTAAGCTCCCTCCGATGCCATTCGACGCTGAGTCGCGCGCTCTTTACGACGCGGTCGCCCCGACTTACCACGACTCGTTTTTCGACGACATCCTTAAACAGCTTGAGGCGAAAATTCCCGGAACTGGCGAGCTGTGGAAGCGCTACGAAAATTGGCGGAAGCCGTTCGTGATTCCCAAAGAAAAACTCGATGCGGTGTTTCAAGTAGCGATCAAGGAATGTCGCGCCCGGACGCTGGCGCACATTGCGTTGCCCCCGAACGAGAGTTTCACGGTCGAGTACGTGACCAATAAACCGTGGGGCGGTTACAATTGGTACAAAGGCAATTTCCACAGCGTGATCCAGGTGAACACCGATCTGCCGATCTTCATCGATCGCGCGGTCGATCTGGCGGCGCACGAAGGTTATCCCGGCCATCACGTTTACAATTCGCTGCTGGAAAAGAGCCTGGTCCGCGATCGTGGCTGGGTGGAGTTCTCGGTTTACGCGTTGTTCTCGCCGCAATCGTTGATCGCTGAAGGGACGGCGAACTTCGGCAGAGACGTTGCGTTCCCGACGAAAGCCGAACGAATGAAGTTCGAAAAAGAAGTGCTCTTTCCAGCGGCTGGGATCGATCCGAAACGAGCGGACGAATATTATGCGGTGCAGGATTTGATGAAGGATCTCAATTACGCGGTGAACGAAGCCGCGCGACGATTGATTAACGGCGAGATCGACGAGAAGGCCGCGGCGGAGTGGTTGCAAAAATACGCGGTGATGGAGCCGCCTCGCGCGCAGCAGCGGGTGAAATTCATCCAGCGTTACCGAAGTTACGTGATCAACTACAATCTCGGGGAAGACATGGTGCGGCGTTACATCGAGAAACGAAGCGGCGCCGATCCCGATAAACGTTGGAGCGAATTCGGGAAACTGCTGGCGTCACCGCGACTTCCCAGCAGTCTTTGACCACGGATTACACGGATTATTCGGATTCAAGGAGTGCGACGGCTCCTCCGACCGAGAATCGACATGAATGATTTGGGTTCGTGTGAATTCGTGTAATTCCTGTCGTATCTGTGTTATCCGCGTAATCCGCGGTTCGAATGAAGAAGATTCCGATTCTGGGTGAACTGAAACCCGGCAAGACGCAACGGCATCTGATCAAGCTGCCGGGCGCGGCGTTGGCGAAGGATGAACCGCGACCGGTGATCTCGGTGACCGGCGCGAAACCGGGGCCCGTGCTATTCGTGAACGCCGGCGTGCACGGCAGTGAGTATCCAGCGATTGAGGCGGTGATTCGGTTGAGCAAAACGCTGGATCCAAAGAAAATTTCGGGCTCGGTGATTTTGATGCCGGCTCTTAATCTGCCGGCGTTTCGGTCGCGTACGCCTTTTGTTTGTCCGATCGACAACGTGAATCCGAATCGCGTGTTCCCGGGCGATCCGAGCGGAAGTTATTCAGAGCAGATGACGCATGCGTTGATCAACGAGTTCGTCGTTCACGCTGACGCATATGTCGATCTTCACGGCGGCGATATTCCGGAAGCGCTGGTGCCATTCGTGATTTGTCGCGCGGGCGAAGACGATGTGTCGGTGAAATCGAAGCAAATGGCGCTCGCGTTTCAGCTGCCCTATGTGCTCACGGTCAGTAAACCGGTCCAACCATCCAAAGGTTTGTCGAGTTATGCTGCCGCGGCGGACAAACGAATTCCGGCGATTTTGGCTGAAGCCGGCGGCGTTGGGCAGATGCAGGAAGACGCAGTCGCGATGTTGGTGAATGGCGTGATGCGAGTCATGGAGCACTTGGGAATGTTGGATTCGAAAGGACAGGCGCTTGAGACAAGCGCCTCTGCAACGCCGCTGGTTTTGACGAAGTTCGAGTGGGTCTACACGAAACGCGCCGGGATGTGGTATTCGAAAGTCGGGGCGGGTAATTTTGTAAAACAGGGCCAGGAGATCGGAACGGTCGGCGATTTGTTTGGCGACGCGCGCGAGAAAATTGTTTCGCCAGCGAACGGCGTCGTTCTGTTTCTCACGATCAATCCGTCGGTGCTCGAGGACGGCTTATTGATGGGAATCGGGGCAGCGTGATCGGCGGTTAATTACTCCGGCATCGTCGCGCCTGATCCGCCGAACGGCGTGGGAAAGTCCTTGAGCTTGGGCAAGCCGTCCTTCATCCGCAGCACGGTCTCTTCGTAGTTGAAGTGGACGGTTGGCTTGAAGGGAAAATTCTTTTCCAGCGCGCCGAGGCGGATGTCGATCAAACCGAGCGTCGGATGATCGATCATGACGTGTCCGCCGCACTGCGGTCGCTGATGTCGCTGCTCTTGAATGTGCCGAGGAATTGCCGGCCTTTAGGCACACGCACGCTGTCTGACTTCCACACAGTGAACGCGCTCACCGGCGCGGTTGAATAACGCCGGCAATTCTCGCAATGACAGTAGCCCATGTCGAGCGGCTGGCCGCTTGCCTCGATCTCGACCGCTCCGCAATAACATCTGCCTTTATGTGTTGCTGGCATAAACAACACTGTAGAAGTGGCCATTGACCACTGACAAGTGATGAGCGGCGTGACGACATTCCGCCGCATTTGCTGAGGGAGCGATTTTCTGCAAGAGATTGAAACTCGCTTCCTGCCCTCGGACGCTCGTTGCTACCCTCGCAACTTTACCTTCTATGTCGCTCGTCCCGCTCGCTCCATTCCCGCCTTTGGTTCCGACTTGTTTCAGGGCACACGTACGTCTAAGTTGCGCACCCATTCGCGGTTAAGTTCATGGAAAATTACGTGCAGTCGCTAATGGCCGAGGTGAAGGCCAAAAATCCGAACGAGCCGGAGTTTCATCAGGCGGCGCAGGAAGTCGTCGAGTCGGTCAGCCTGCTGTTGGATCGAGATCCGCGCTATCGCAAAGCCAAAATCCTGGAACGCATGATCGAGCCCGAGCGAGTGATCATGTTCCGCGTGCCGTGGCAGGACGATAAGGGCGAGATCCACGTGAATCGCGGGTTTCGGGTGCAAATGAACAGCGCGATCGGGCCCTACAAGGGCGGACTCCGATTCCATTCATCGGTCAATCTCGGGATCCTGAAATTCCTGGCGTTCGAGCAAGTTTTCAAAAACGCGCTGACCACGTTGCCGATGGGCGGCGGCAAAGGCGGTTCAGATTTCGATCCACATGGAAAAACCGACGCTGAAGTGACGCGGTTTTGTCAGGCGTTCATGTGCGAGCTCTGGCGACACATCGGGCCGGACACCGACGTGCCCGCGGGCGACATCGGCGTCGGTGCGCGAGAGATCGGATTTTTGTTTGGAATGTACAAGAAACTCAAAAACGAATTCACCGGCGTGATGACAGGTAAAGGTCTCACCTGGGGCGGTTCGGTGATTCGTCCGGAAGCGACCGGTTACGGCGCGGTTTATTTCGCGGAAGAGATGCTCAAGACCCGCAAGGAAGATTTGAAAGGCAAGACGGCGCTCGTTTCGGGAAGCGGAAACGTCGCGCAATATACGGTCGAAAAATTGATCACGCTCGGCGCGAAACCGGTGACGCTCTCGGATTCGACCGGCTACATTTTCGATGAAGCTGGGATCGATCGCGACAAACTGGCCTTCGTGATGGACCTGAAAAATAATCGGCGCGGCCGCATTTCCGAATATGCTGACAAATTCAAAGGCGCGGCGTTTTCGAAAATTGATCCTAAGGCCGATCACAATCCGCTCTGGGCGCACAAGGCGGAGTGCGCATTTCCGAGCGCGACCCAGAACGAGATCAACGGCAAAGACGCGGCTAATTTGTTGCGCAACGGTTGTTATGTCGTTTCGGAAGGCGCGAACATGCCGAGCACGATCGACGCGGTGAACCAGTTCCTGGATGCGAAGATTCTTTTCGGGCCCGGCAAAGCCGCGAATGCCGGCGGCGTTGCAACCTCGGGGCTAGAAATGGCGCAGAACAGCATGCGCATTCGTTGGACGCGTGAAGAAGTCGACGCGCGACTGTTCAACATCATGAAAAAGATCCACGAAGTTTGCTATCGTACGGCCGAGAAATACGGCACGCCGGGCAATTACGTGAACGGCGCGAACATTGCCGGTTTCACCAAGGTCGCAGACGCGATGCTGGACCAGGGACTGGTTTAATTGGTAGGGGCCGTTGACCCCAACGGCCCGCGGGCGATTGAG
>DASZJH010000176.1:0-6469 GCA_035948375.1 Chthoniobacterales bacterium | reverse complement strand
CGCTGAGTGAGAGCGCCGACGATCGGGGCGAGCACAATGATGAGAAGGGCGTTGATGCCGGCCAGCTTGCCAACGGGAGCGTGCAATCCCATCTCGCGATCGCCGAACTTGGGAAAGACGTAATCCATTTGCAGGAAAATCGCTTTCAGAAATCCAATGAAGAGGAAGAACACCAAGAGCCGATAAAACCCGGATTGACTGACCATGCGTTGGAAGAGCGCGATCGTGTCCGTGGCGCTCGCACGAACCGTTGCCAGGATCGTCGGATACGTCTGTCTTTCGCGCTCTTCACGACGTCGCAAAAAGTAGATCGTTGGGAAAAGCAGAATCTCGAGCGCCAGACTTACCCCGAAAAGTTGTTCATGTGGCGTCGGCTGAAATCCCCCGATGTTCAGATGGAGATCAAGCGAGCGAATAAAATCGAACACATAACCCGCCACGAAGTAACCGACGTTCATCAGCGCGTAGATGATCGAGAACGAGATCGAACGTTGCGCGGTCGTCGAATAAACCCGTGTCGCCGCGAGCAACACTGGAGTTCCGAGCGCTTCGCCAACCGCCAGCGGTAGCAGGCCGCATACGAGCGCCAGCCACGGAGTCGTCGTGGCGACCATGACCGATCGCGCGACAGTGCAGATGGCGACGCCGAGAAAAAACGTACGCCGAAGTCCGATCGCGTCGGTTAACGAACCGGCGAGCAACGTGAATATTGTCATCGCCGGCGCCCAAACCCAACCAACCAACGCGCTAGCACCTTGATCGCTAAAGCCGAGATCTTTCGACAACCACAGGACCATCGTCTTGTTCGTGATCGAATAAGCCGTGTAGATCAGCAGCTTGATCAGGAACGTGAGCCAAAGCTCGCGTCGCGCGCCGCGCAGAACGGTGAACTTCGCGATGAAACCGCCCAGTCCGATCCGTGGGCCTGGCGAGACGTGATTTTCCGCGTCGATTATCGGATTGCCAGCGTCGCTCACAGGATTAGCCCGTGGGACAGTTCTGTAATCAGAAGCTAATGTCCAATGGCCGCGCGATTTGCCTTGCCGAAACTCTTCTTGCGTTGGAATGATGACGCTCGTGTTCCCCTCGAGTGCTGCCGTCGCGTCTTCGCCCAAGCTGCTGGATCGCGTCCGCTGGCTCCTTCTCGTTAGGCGACTGCGATGGTCACCTTTGTGTTCATCGCCCGGCTTTGGCGCGGCAAACACTAATCGAAACGAAGACCGGGGCCGCAGTACAGATCTTCTCAGATTAAATCTGGAGTCCAAGAGGCCAGGAATAGGTCCCTCTCGAACGTGTCCTCCGCACCCGTCAGATCTTTCTTCTGACCCGCTAGTTCTTCGGCAGGATCTGGGCTAAAAAATCACGAACACTATTTAAAGACTCTTGGGAGATCCTATGTCCCATGGAAAGGGTCTTGAAGACCGGGTGATAGCCTTGGGCATTCAAACTTGTCTCTCCAAAACGGGCGTCGGCTATGGGGATTGCTTCGTCCATTTGCCCATGTACCATCAAGATCGGAACCGATCTTGGCGCTTTAAGGTCTCTCAAATTTTCCGCCGGATTCGGGACATAGCCGCTCATGGAAACGATGGCGAGGACCTTGTTCGGGCAATGAAGCCCCGTTACGATGGACATGACCCCGCCTTGAGAAAATCCAGCAAAGATCACCGGCCTTTTCGGGCCTAACCGCTGGACCAGTTTCAAGAGATAGTCGCGGCTTTGGACGATATCGCTTTGATTCTCCTTGTGATACCAGCCAAACCCCTTCCCCTCGAGGAAAAAAAGGCCGTCCGGGCATACGACCCGGCCGGGCGGTAGATGCAGTTCGGACCAAAGGTAAATAAGGCTCGTGGCTGAGCCGTGATATCCTTGGAGCAAAACGACGAGAGGCGCATTCTGGGGCAAATGGTCCGGTTCCAAAACCAGGCAGCGGTGAGAATCGACAATGACTGTGTAAAGAGGAGGGAGATCGCTTTGGGCGGCATAAGCCCTCGCAACCAAGGCCAGGAAAAAGAGAAGAAACGTCTTTTTCATGTCCCTTTATTGCACATCGCCGTCAAACCCGCAGACGCCAGCACCGACACAGCGAACAGTGATTTCACAACGCAAACTTTCCACCTCCCCGGGCGTAAAACAAGATGGATGGGATTGCTCGAAGTCGCGAAAACAAAAACCGCGAAGCAGGTTAATGGCAACGCGCCCTCGCATCTCCTCCGCGGTTTTGTGTTCTAGAGAGAACAGCCGCCTAACCAAATGCTGAAGCGAACCGCTGGACGCGGCAAAGCCGCGCGTTAATAGTTAACCGTTATCTGTTATTCGTGAAAAACTTCGCTCCCTTTAGCGGTCACTCAGCTTGTTCTCGTTAGGCCAGAGACGCGATGTTTTTCCCGCCGCTCTACCTTATTTTGGACGCCGGGTTGCTACTTTCCGAGCTTGCTCTCGTCTGGAGACGACGTGCCTCCCGCGCTCCGAGCACGCGGCTAGATCGGGGCTCCCACCTGTTGCTTTGGGCGGTAATTGTTGGATCAATCATTGCCGCTAATTTTGCCGGGTTCATCAATGTGGGGCTGAGGTTGGTCCCCGTCTTCCCCTGGCGGTGGTTTGGAGCGGGTCTCTTTGTTGCCGGCACGGCATTGCGCTGGTGGGCGATCCTGCACCTGGGGCGTTTTTTCTCGGTAGACGTGGCGATAGCGTCCGACCACCGAGTCGTGGAGACCGGTCCTTTCCGCCTTGTGCGGCATCCTTCCTACACCGGTTTGCTTCTGCAGTGTGTCGGCCTCGGGGTAGTGCTTGGCACGGCACTCAGTGTGTTCGCTATTACAGTTCCCACGTTCCTTGTCCTATTCCACCGCATCCGAGTGGAAGAAAGAGTTCTTCTCGCCAACTTTGGAAATGTTTATGCAGCCTACACCCGACGCACTAAACGACTGCTGCCGGGAGTATTTTGAAAGGTACACCCGCGGGGCCTAGCCACACGATGCAGGGAACCGCTGGTCGCTCAGCAGCTGTCACAACATCTCGGCTACAAATTTGCGCGAGTCGAATGGTGTGAAGTCGTCGATGTTTTCGCCGGTGCCGACGAAGCGCGTGGAAATTTTCAACTCATCCTGGATCGGGACGACGATACCGCCTTTGCCGCTGCCGTCGAGTTTGGTGACAATCAGACCGGTGAGACAGAGTGCCTGGTGGAATTCGCGCGCCTGGGCGAGCGCGTTGCCGCCAGTAGTTGCATCGACAACGAGGAGGATCTCGTGCGGTGCGGTGGCATCTTGTTTGGCGAGAATGCGTTTAATTTTTTGGAGCTCGGCCATGAGATTGGTTTTGGTGTGCAAGCGGCCAGCAGTGTCGCACAGCAAAAAGTCGATTTGGTTTTTCACGGCTGACTGATAAGCGTCGTAGCAAAGCGCAGCCGGATCCGCGCCGTATTGTCCGTTGATCATTTCCACGCCGAGTCGCTTTGCCCAAATTTCAAGTTGCTCGATCGCCGCGGCGCGAAAAGTGTCCGCGGCCGCGAGCAAGATACGATGTCGATCTTGCAGAAGATAATTCGCGAGTTTCGCAGTCGAGGTTGTCTTGCCGGTGCCGTTCACGCCGACAATGAGAACCACGTTCGGTTTTCCGGAGAGCGGTTGAATGGGTTGCGTTTCGTTCGGCAGAATCCTGGCAATTTCTTCGCGCGCGACTTTGATCACGTCGCTGATTCCCAAAAGCGACCAGGCTTCGCGCTCCTGAAGATTTTTTAGAATCCGGGCGGTGAGTTGAACGCCAAGATCTGCGCGAATCAGTGCGTGCTCGAGCTCGTCCCAATCGATCGGTTTGCCGGCGAACTGCTGTGCCAGCGCTTCAAAGATTTTCATCCGTGAATCGTGAACCTTGATCGATGTGACGTTGTAACGACTTAACGATTTAAGTTTCTTTCTTCACTGGTTCGCGCGCGGGGCGGCCCAAATCTTTTCGAACGCGGTCGAGAATGCCGTTTACAAATTTTCCGGACTCGGCGCCACCGAAAGTCTTGGCGAGGTCGATCGCTTCGTTAATCGAGACCACGGGCGGAATGTCGTCGCGGTAAAGCATTTCGAAGATGGCAAGCCGCAACACGTTTCGGTCGACCGCGGAGATGCGATTGAGGTTGTAGTTCTCGCAATATTTGCGAATGCATTCGTCGATTTCGTCGGCGTGGGCAACCATCCCTTCGATGAGCGGTTGAGCAAATTCGCGGACGCGGTCGGTTGCCGGACGAAACTCCCAAAAATCCTCGACCCGCTCGGGAGTTTCGCCGTGCTGAAGGTCGCGCCAAAAATGGTATTGAATGACTGCTTCGCGCCCGCGTCGTCGTTTACCCATACGGCTACTTGTTGCGCAGCTTCGACATGACGCCGGCAATCTCGACCGCAGCCCGGGCCGCTTCGGCGCCTCGATTGATTTTGTCCTCGAGACAGCGCTCGCGCGCCTGCGTTTCGTCGTCGAAGCTGAGAACGACGTTGATGACCGGAACGCCGTGGGTGACGGCGATGCGTTGCAACGCTTCGGTCACCGAACGACTCAAATTGTCCGCGTGATTGGTTTCGCCTTTCAAGATCACGCCGATGGCGATGATGGCATCACTGCGTTTTTGTGACGCGAGCTCGCGCACGACCACCGGGATTTCAAATGCGCCCGGAACTTGATGGAGAGCCAGCGTCGCAGCTGGAGCCAGGCCGCGCAGTTCGGCAGTAAAATGATCGACCAATCCCTGGACGTAAAGCTGGTTGAATTGACTGGCGACGATTGGGAAATGCCGTTTGACCACGCCGACGGTGCGCGGGCGAGGGGAAATCACATTCGACATTGCATTAAATGCTCCAACATGCCGGTCTCGGCAAGAGCCTCGATGCGTTCGCTGTCGCTCGGCACCGCCGGTGAAGTTGGCTCCCGCCAACGCCGGAGAATCTACGATTTACAAACGAGAAAGAGCTTTGGCCGCGAGCTTCTTAGCTCTCTCTATCTGTTCCTCCTCCTTGCCAGTGCCGCCGACGCTGACTCGGATGAAAGCGTTGTTTTTCAAGACGTAGATCGCACCGCCCACGCGGCCGGCGGTCCACCAGGCAGAATCGCCGAGGCCTTCGATTTTTTTTGGGGGCCGGGCCCGTGCCTCTTCTTCCTCCTCGTTCAAGCTCTGTTTCTTTTCCCTTTCCTCGTCCGTGATTTCTTTCTGCGTCTCTTCGTAACGGCCGAAGGCGTCTTTCCAAAACTCTCTTGGATCGCGCGCCGAATCTGACGCGGGATCGCGTTCCGTCAGGGCAAGGCTAACCGACATGTTGAATACTTCGGTAGTGTAGAAACATTGAGAATATCGAAATTTTCCGTCGGATTGCTGACTCGGTTTGGTGTCTTTTACGGGCAAACCCTCGATAGCTTGCACCTCGGCACTCGTGATCAGAGCGCAGGCATCGCTTCTGGTTTGCTGGGCAACCGACGTGGTGTTTGTTTTTTTGCAGCCGGTTACCGCAACGAGCAAAGTAATTGCGAATAGGAAGTGGCGATTCATTGGTTCTCCCGAGTTGTGGAGGGCCGGGCAACTACCAGGCCGGTGAGTAGAAAGACGAGGGCGGCGGAAAACAAGCAATATCGGCAGAACGCGTGCAACCGATAGGCCTGGACAAAAAGGAACCAGAGCGTGACCGCGAACATCGAGATCACCGTCCAAGTGAAAAACTTTCGGGCGCGCGCATAATCGAAGGCGGCGAAGATGGCGAATGTGAACACGCTGAAATAAGCGAGCGCGCCCATACCCGATACGGGAATGCCACCAATCTTCGCATAAGCACTGCCAAGCACCTTAAAGCAGTCGGCCGAGTTGCCACAGACCGCCGTTTCTCCGGTCAGGAAAATCACCGTGAGATAAGTTGCTTCGGCAAGACCGATCAGCGCAATCACAGCAGCGACGGTGTAGAAAACAATCTCCGCTCGCGAACGTTTTTGGTTTGTATCGTTCTTCATTTTAGGACGAAGGCTTGGCGTTTTTCACGGCGGCCTCCACAGCCGCGCCCAAATTCTCGGGATTCAACTGCTCCGGAGCCACGGCTTGATTGTTGAGGAAAATGGTCGGCGTGTTGGTGACCCCGATGAGCGCTCCGCGCTCCTTATCGAGGTCGACCTGGCGCTGGACTTCGCTGTTGTCCATGTCCTGTTTAAACCGGCTAAGGTCCAATTGAAGCATTCCGGCATAAGCGTTAAAGAGCGTGCGCGCGTCGGGCGATTTGCTCCAGACAGCCTGTTCGCGATAAAGCAGATCGTGCATTTGCCAAAACCGTCCCTGACGGCCAGCCGCTTCGGCCGCATAAGCAGCTTCCTTAGCGTGCTCGTGAACCGGTAATGGAAAGTTCCGGTAAATGAGACGCAGGTTGTATTGTTTTTGCAGCTGATTGATCGGTTCGGAAAGTCTGCCACAGGGCGGACATTGAAAGTCTCCGAATTCTTCGAGTGTCAC
>DASZJH010000175.1:0-16001 GCA_035948375.1 Chthoniobacterales bacterium | reverse complement strand
TTCCCTACTCCGGCGGCGAATTGCGATTCGTCATTTTGCTGCCCGACGGAGTCAACGGTCTCGCCAATCTCGAATCAAAGCTCAGCGCACACACTCTGATGAATTGCGCGAAATTAGAACCGCAAGATGTCGATCTTCAATTGCCCAAATTCAAATTCGAGGCGCCTACAATTCCTCTCGCCGACAATTTGAAGGCGCTCGGAATGAAAACAGCGTTTGATGAACCCCAGGGCAGCTCCAATTTCGACAGAATGTCGCCGCGCCGGCCGGACAAATATCTCGCGATCTCAAATGTGTTTCACAAAACGTTCATCGCGGTGGACGAAAAAGGAACCGAAGCAGCCGCGGCAACCGCAGTGGTCATGATGGAACTGACGGCGCGATTCGAAAAACCGAAAGAGCCGATTCACGTAAAAGTCGATCGGCCATTTCTTTACGCGATTCAGCACGGGCCGAGCGGCGCGTGCTTGTTCATCGGCCGCGTGACTGATCCGCGGTGATGTTGCAGCGGCGTCGCTCTGTCGAGGCGCACGGCGACTGAGCGTCGTGGCTACAGCAGCGCGGCATAACTCAACTCACCGTTCACAATTCTCGCGGCCGACGTGAATGGATGAGGTTCGACTTTGTTGTGATCGAGGATGTGAAGCACTTCGACGCCACGCGCTTTCAAGTAATCCGAAATCAGCGAGCGATGACAACGCCACCAGACCGCTTCCGCGCACATGATCGCGGTGGGCCCCGTTTTTTCCGTAAGTTCAACTAGTCGCTCGACGCCTTTGCGAAAATCTCCTGTTTCCATGTAATCCGCGTAGCCGCGAAACATTTCGTTCCGCCACGCGGTGTTCCTTGAATCCGATTTTGGCTTTCGTCGGCCGCCAAGCTCGGGAAAATGTTCGTACGGAGTTCCAGCTTCGTTCAATGACTTCGCCAACGCTTCGCGTCCGAACTGCGGATAACGCTTTGAGCCTGGATACATCCGCACATCCGCGACGAGTTTGATTCCGTTTTCGTTCAGCAAAGAAACGAAGATGTCGATCTTGCGCGTCGAATGGCCAATCGTCCAAATGCGCGGTACTTGATCTGAAATTTCTGAATTTGTGAACAACATGTGCCGAGCTGTGAATAAGGTTTTTTGGATTTTTATCGTAATCCGTTGCAGATTTTTTTAAGAGATTTTTGAATACGCTGGAGGTAAATCGATGCGACTAAGAAAAGCACGGGTTAGAAAGTATCGCAGCATTCGCGATACCGGTTTGTTTGATGTCGAACCGGGAAAAACAATTCTAGTCGGGCCCAACGAGGCGGGGAAAAGCGCGCTGCTGGAAGCGTTGCAACGGATCAATCCGCCGGGCGGCATCCGTGTCTTTGACGCACTACGCGATTATCCGCGCTCAGAGTTCAGCGACATCGTGGCGGGAAAGGTTCGTCTCGAGGAAGCGACGATCGTGGAAGCTCATTTCGAGCTTGAAGCGGCAGACAAAGAGGCGATCCAGCCGGAGTTTCACGAGTGCCGCTACATTTTTGGCCGTCGAGTGGACAACACCGCCTGGCACAGTCTCGAAGCGGGACCGTCGGCGCTAAAGTTTGTTGATCTAAAAAGAGATTTCGTGCGTTTGTTCGCACACGTCGATTCGCGCGTGCCGCGCGGGTCGGACGGACTTGCACCAGCCACACTTCCGAGCGCCCTCTTTGCGGCGGCCACGAAAGGCTGGGAAGACGCGGACGAAATAAAAGGCGAACGCGCGGCCACAGTAAAGAAGTGGCTCGACAAAATTTTCATGCTGATCGACGACGACAACGCGGAGGAAGAGAAACGCTACGATGAATTGATGGCCGCTGTCACGCTCGAGGAGCGCCGGCTCGCAGCTCTCAGAACGCTTCACCTCCGCCTGCCGGTGTTCGTGCGGTTCCGTGATTATTTTCGAGTGCGACCGCTCATTCACCTCGAGCATCTTGCCCACCGGCTGGAAACGAATGTTCTCGATGGCGATTACTACGACTACGGCAACCAATGCCTTTTGCGCCTGCTCGGATTCAGCGCGCGCGAACTATCGGACCTGGGAAAAGCGCCGGAGCCGAAGGCGGGCGACGTCGAAGCCTGGCGGCAGTATCGCGATCAGCTCGACCGCCGCGCCTATCAGCTCAACTCGGCGAGCGTGCAATTGAGCGAGGAATTACGCAGCGTTTGGAAACCGGACGCGAAACGCGCGGAAGCCGATCGCCTGCGGATCGTGGCCGACGGCCAGTATCTCAAAGTGGTCGTGGAAGACGATCTCGGCGTCGAAATCGAACTCGACCAGCGCTCGGAAGGCTTTCAATGGCTGGTTTCATTTTTTGTGGTTTTCTTTGCCGAATCAGCCGACAAGCACAAGAACGCAATTCTGCTTCTCGACGAACCCGGCTTGAGCTTGCACGGACTCAAGCAGCAGGAATTTCGATCGACCATCTCGCGCCTGTCGCAAACGAACCAACTCATCTACACAACCCACTCACCGTTCCTGGTCGGGCCGGATGAATTGAACCTGGTGCGCGTGGTGGAAATGACCGATCGCAACAAGGGCACGAAAGTGCGCACGAACGTCACCGCCGAAGATCCGGCCGCGTTGCTGCCGCTTCAGGAATCGCTCGGTTACGATCTCGCCCAGACGTTGTTTTCGCAGAACCGGAATCTCTTGCTCGAGAGCCTCACTGATTTTTGGTACATCGAGGCCGTGTCGCAAATGCTCCGCGATGCCGGCATTATCGATCTCAATCAACGCATCGAGCTGATGCCGACCAACGGAGCGGCGAAGGTGGCCTATTTCGCCACAATTCTTCACGCGAAAAAACTCAAGGTCGCGGCGTTGCTGGATTCCGATACGGAGGGCGACCGGGCCATTAGTCAGGATGAATTGGTGGAAGCACTGGGGCAAAAGGCGATCCTCCGGACAAAAGACGCCGGCAACGGCGTAAAGACTCACCGGGTCGAGGACCTGCTCCGCCAGACGCTTGTTCGCGTTGGAAAGAACCGGCTGGGCTGGGATGTCGCCAACGCCGCGGCCGAGCAACGCGACCGCTCGATTGTGGAGCTTTTCACCAACGAGATCACCGATTTTTCGCGCTACAAGCTGGCCAAAGCATTTCTGCGCTGGACCCGCGATCATAACGCGTCCGACCTGTCGGAGGACGAACGCGCGGCCTGGAAAAGATTGATCGAGAAAATCAACGTCACTCTTAGATAGATTCGTTAGCCGTCGAGATCACCGATTTGGTTTCGGAGGCGCGGTCGCTTCGGCCATCGACTTCAGCATTCGGCCGAGATCACTGTTGGTTGAGATAACGGCAGTCGTGTCCTTCTCGAAAGCGGCGCGCATAACATCCAGACTGCGAAGGAACGTGTAGAGTTCCTGCGCATCAGGCGAATTAAAAGCAGCGGCGTAAATGCTGGCAGCCTCAGCATCAGCTTTCCCTTCAATCTCGAGCGCATTCTTGGCCGCCGTCGAACTGATGGCCGCAACGTCGCTTTCCTTTTGGCCGCTGATGTTTGCGGCTTCACCACGGCCTTCCGATCGGAATCGTGCTGCGATCTGATGCCGCTCGCTCGACATGCGCTCGATGATTTTCTCAGCGACTGCGGGATTGTATTTGCTGCGCTTGAAGCGTTCGTCCAACAGCTCAATCCCAAAGTCGGCAATCTTCTGTCGGGTGCGTTCAGTGATTTGGCGTTCGATCTCGCCGCGGCCAACCTCGATGTCGGGAATCGAGCTTGGCAAAAGTGTGCCGCTTTTCTCAAGTTCTTCGTCGCGCAGAGGCTTCCGGCCCTTGGTCACACGAATTATTTCGACCAAATCGTGCGTGGCGACGGCTGTCCGGGTTTCGCTACCCAGAATATCATCGAGCCGCGACAGCGCGCTACGCTCATCGTTCAGTCGGTTATAATAGAGAATCGGATCACTGATGCGCCACCGGGCGAAGCAATCGACTATAATATAGAGTTTGTCCTTGGTCGGGCATTCAGTCGGTGGGCCATCCCAAGCTAGGATTCGTTTATCAAAGCGGACGGTCTTGTCGATGATCGGCAGTTTCGTTTTTAACCCGGGAGTCGTGATGGTCCGAACGATCTTGCCGAAACGCGTAACAATGACGGTCTCGTATTGGTGAACCGTGAATAGAAACGCTCCCCATTTGAACGCGCTGAGAATGAAGATGAGACCAAGGATCGACATGAACCGGCTCTGCAACATTCGGATAGTCCATGAGACGGTCGCCGGCGGCGGTGTGGAATCGATCACGTTCATCGAGATTTTTCGGCTTGCTCCGACGGCACGAGCGGAAGCGTCGAGAGAACATTCTTTAGACTGTCGTCGATAATGATTTTCTTTTGCAGATTGGGCAGGATTGCTTGCATTGCTTCGAGATAAAGTCGGCGCCGGGTTGCTTCCGGCGCTTTGCGGTATTCCGCGAACAGCAACGAAAATTTCTCCGCATCGCCGCGCGCCTCGTTCACGCGGTGGAACGCATACGCTTCCGCCTGCTTTTCCCGCTCTTTCGCTTGGCCACGGGCATTCGGGACTGCGTCGTTATAAACGGCCCACGCCTGGTTGATGGCGGTTTGTTTTTCCTGTTGCGCCTGATTGACATCGTTGAAGGCGGCCTGAACGACCGCGGGCGGGCGAACTGTTGCGAGCTGTACCTGTTGAATTTGAATTCCCAAATCATATTGCGAACAGAGTTCGGCCAATCGTTTTAGGGTCGCGCTCTCAATGTCGTGTCGCCCAATTGTGAGAACTTCGTCGACCGTGCGGTCGCCAATGACTTCCCGCATCACGCTCTCCGACAAATCGCGTAACGTGTCCTCCGGCTCGCGAGCGCCGAACAGATAAACCTTCGGATCAGTAATGCGATATTGAATGACCCAGGGCACCAACGCAGTGTTAAGGTCGCCCGTTATCATCGTCTCGGTTTCTTCCGGCTGGCGGTCGCCTTGAAAATAATTGGTCGCGTTCGGCGTGATGAACCCGAACTCGAGCTTCAACAGACGCTGAGTAGGAACGATCTCGACCTTATCGACGTATGGGATTGCGTAGGTCAAACCTGGATTGACCAATCCTTCGTAAGCGCCGAATCGAGTCCGAACGCCAACTGAGCTCGCCGGAATCGATTTGAAGCCGTGGGTTAGCGCGATGAGCGTCACGAGAATGCCGATCCACGCGATCACCCCAAGGGTCAGTCGGACCGGTTTTATCTGGATGGTGCCGTATACAGTTCTGGGCATGACGCTCTTTATTGACCTAAACCGTGAAGACAGCGCAAGCTTTCAGTGAGAGACATCAGGCTGCGATCGCCGTTTTTGCTTCTTTTGCTTTCAACAGTTCCGGTTAACGTTCAATCCCTACAAAACAATCACCATGAAAAAATCACTGCTGTTGGCAATCGTTGGTTTCACTACATTGGCTTTCGTGAAAGGCGCGGACACACAAACGCAAACACAGCCGGCAGTCGGGCAGGCGGCGCCGGAATTTAGTTTGGCAACCAGCGACGGATCGCAGGTGAGTCTCAAGGATTTCAAAGGGAAATGGGTCATCCTCTATTTTTATCCGAAGGACATGACCAGCGGTTGCACGATGGAGGCAAAGAATTTTCAGCGCGATCTTGCGCAGTATGACAAGACCGGCGCGGTGATTCTGGGCGTGAGCGTGGACAGCGCTGATTCGCATAAAGAGTTCTGCACGAAAGAAGGTTTAACCTTCAAACTATTGGCCGATCCGGGCGGAAGAGTTTCTGCGCAGTATGGATCGACCATGGATTACAAAGGCACGACGATGGCGGCGCGGAACACGTTCCTGATTAATCCTGAAGGAAAGATCGCCAGGGTTTACACCGGAGTGAAACCTGCCGAACACAGCGAGCAGGTTTTGAAAGATTTGGCGGAACTGAAGAAAAGCTAAGCTTGTTTGCAGCCGAGACGGCCGTTCCCACATCTCAGCCGATCTTCTTGCGGAAGGTGAGCGCGCAAAAAGCGAAGAGCAGGATCGACATGATGGTGAGGATCAGCAGGTGCGGCCAGTATTCGAATAACTGCGCGCCGCGCAGAATGATCGCGCGCATCAGTGAAATGAAATAGGTTGTGGGAAGGATTGTGCCTACCGCATAGAAGATCCACGGCATTGTTTCCCGCGGAAAGACGAAGCCGGAAAAGAAAACGCTCGGCAGCATGAACGTCATCGACATTTGCAAAGCCTGCATCTGGTTCTCGGCTTTGGTGGCAACGAGGAGTCCGAGGCTGAGCAATGCGAATACATAAACAAGCGTCGTGAATATCATCGCGACGACGCTGCCGTTGATGGGAACGTGAAACAGAAACCGCATGATGAGAAAAAGAATCATGGCCATCACCATCCCGATGCAGAGATAGGGAATGAGTTTGCCGAGCATCAGGCCCCAGCGACTGAGCGGGCTGACCAGCAAAGTCTCGAGTGTTCCTTTCTCGCGCTCGCGCACAACCGCCATGGCGGTGGCAAAGACGGTACCGATTTGAAGCACGATACCAATGACCCCCGGCACGTAAAAGTTCGGGCTCTTCATTCCCGGGTTGTAAAGCATTTGCGGACGAATATCGATCGGCATACCGCTGCGCCCGGTTTCACGAAGGAGTGATTGGAGCGATTGAGTTAGTGCGACCGACAGACCCGTGTTCATCGCCTGCAGCGCGGTGGTCGAATTCGAGCCGTCGATCAACAATTGCACCTGCGCCGGCTGCCCGGCACGCACATGCTGGGTAAACTTTGGCGGAATTTGCAGCCCGACATAAGCATCCCCTCTGCGAATCTGACTCGCCATTTCCTCGATGCTTTGGGCCTCACCGACGACGCGAAATGTCTCCGTGTTCACAAAGCGGTCGATGAACTGGCGGCTGTCAACCGTGCGGTCCTCGTTCAGAATCACCATCGCCATGTGTTTCACATCGGTATCGAGCGCGTAGCCGAACGCGATCATTTCGACCAGTGGCGGGAAAAACATGAAGAACAACGTCAACGGATCGCGCCAGACCACGATGAATTCCTTGAACAGGATTGCGCCGAGGCCGCGAAACATTTTTGCCTTCATGCCGCTTTCTTGTTTTGCTGTTCAGTTGCGGACTTCGCGCTCAGCGTGACGAAAACGTCTTCGAGCGATGGCCCTATCTGATGGATCTCGGTTTGTTCGATGCCGACGCTGCGCAGCTTTTCGTCGATCTCAGCTTTCTTGATTTTTTCATCGACCAAGAGGTGCATCGATTGACCGAACACCGTCGCGCTGCGCACCCCGGGCATTTGATGCATCGCTTGCAAAGCAGTGGTCACATGGTCGCAGGTGACATCGAGGCGACGAGTTCCCGGCGGACTCACCTCCGGCAAACGTTTCAATTCGTCCGGTTCGCCGCAAACAATCAACTTCGACATGTAAATGTAGCCGACGTGATCGCAGCGCTCAGCTTCGTCCATATAATGAGTGGTGACGAACAGCGTCATGCCCTGGGCGGCGAATTCGAAGAGTAAATCCCAAAGCTCGCGTCGCGCGACTGGATCGATGCCGGCAGTTGGTTCGTCGAGAAACAGAACGCTCGGCTTGTGCATGAGCGAGCAGGCCATGGCCAGGCGTTGCCGCCAGCCGCCGGAGAGTAACGCTGCGCGCCGATCCAGATACGGCTCCAAATGCGTCATCGCGATCATTTCATCGCGCCGTTTGTCCAAATTGTGTCCGCTCAAGCCGTAAAGTTTCCCGGCGAAAATCAGGTTCTCGTTAACGGTCAATTCGTCGTAGAGCGAAAATTTCTGGGACATGTAGCCGATGATTGGCTTGATCGATTCGGTATCGCGCACGACATCGTGACCGGCGATCCGTCCCGTCCCATCCGTCGGCTCAAGGATTCCGCACAGCATCCTGATTACCGTGGATTTTCCGGAACCATTCGGGCCGAGAAAACCGAAGATCGATCCCTTGCCGACGCTGAAAGTAACGTGATCGACTGCGGTGAATGTACCGAACCGCTTGGTCAAACCCTCACATTCGATCATCGCGCTCATTGTCGATCTTGCGTTAGTTCACGTTCGGAAAATAAACATCCGTGGCCATGCCGGCGCGGAGATGATCGTCATCGTTCGGCAACCGAATCTTCACCCCGAACACTTGTTTGATGCGATCCTCAACCGTCTGGACGTTACGCGGCGTAAATTCGGCCTGGCGATTGATCTGCTCGACAACGCCGGGAAAATCTTTCCCCGGAAACGAATCGACCCGCAACCGGACTTGCTCGCCGAGTTTGATTTTGCCGAGCCAGGTTTCTGGAACGTAGACGCGCACCCAAAGATGTTCCGGCAGGAGCAATGTCGCGACTTCGCCATTCGGCGGAAGCACATCACCGGCTTTCACGGTCAACACTTCGAGTATTGACTTCGCCGGCGCGGCTACTTGCATCTCTTTTAGCTGCGCTTCGATGTCGGCGAGTTGAGCGCGTGCCTGAATGATCCTCATTTGCGCGGCTTCGACACTTTTCTCCTGAGCTTTGGCCGCGCTGTCGGCGCGCTCAGCGTCGTTGGGTGAAACGACTCTGCGTGCGAGCAAATCCTTTTGTCGTTTCGCGTCCGCGCGCAAAAATTCCAACTGCGCGGATGCCGCGTCTGCGTCACGAATCGCGGTATCAATCTGCGCTGCTGCCAGATCGCGGCGCGCCCGAAGCTCTGAGGCTTCGAGTTGGGCGATGATTTGCCCTTCCTTCAATTGATCGCCTTCCTGCGCGAAGATTTTGTCAACTCGCCCCGCCATTCGCGGGCCAACATGCGCTTCGTCCACTTCAATGGTACCCGAGACCGCGTTCTTCCGACTGTGGCAGCCAGCGAACAAGAGAAGTAGCGCCAATGCCCCCCACACGGCGACAAGATGTTGATCTTGCCTAATGAATAACGCGCTCAAGCTTTCCTCCCTTTCGCGGTCAACGCGCCTTCGAGAACAATCTTGAGAATTCCCGCGAATCCTTCTTTCGGCATCATCCCGAGTTCCTCCATTTTCGCCAGAGTCAGAATCGATTGAACTATCGCCAACAAAATCTCGATGATGAGTTTCGCTGGGACATCCTTGCGCACCATTCCAGCGCGCTGGCCTTCGATAAAGAGTTTTCCAAAGTAACGTTCAATCAACGCGGCCCGACGACGCTCGACGACTTTGAACGCCCGCGGCGCCTTTTGGCGCATGTCGCGCACAAACGGCGGCTTGATCTCATCCAGTTCGCGTTGCGTGTTGGCGAGTAATTCGTGCAGAGTTGCAGGAAAATCGTGCGGGTGTGCGCGTGTAACTTCCTTCAGCTTCGATTCGACGCCCGCGAATTTATCGGCCAGGACCGCCTCGAGCAGATCAATTTTGCCCGGAAAATGCGCGTAGAGCGTCTTCTTGCTGATTCCGAGCTCTTCCGCCAAATCATCCATCGTCACGCTGCGAAACCCGTGGCTAAAAAAATGCGACCGCGCGGCGTCCACGATTTGCTGTCGGATCGGGTCCTTTCTTCGATTGGCGCTAGTCGATTTTATCACTCCGGAAACTATTTTCGTATATTTAGTTTCCAAAGCCAAACAGAATTTAACAGCAACAAGAACCCGGGCCGGCGGCGACCTTGCAAAGCCACCAGAGCGCGGTAAAACACTCCGCAAATGGCTGGTTATTCGGCAACACCGCTGCCGCAGAAACTCGGCATCAAACCGGGAATGATCGTAGTTGCGATTGATCCTCCCGATCATTACCGCAAGCTACTCGACCCAATTCCAAGCGGAGTGAACTTCGCTACACGTCCTGTCGGGAACACGAAATTCGTCCATCTCTTCGCGAGGCGCCGGACTGAATTGGCAAAGCAGTTGTCGATCTTGCGCCGAAAAATCGCGGACGATGCGATGCTTTGGGTTTCCTGGCCGAAGAAATCTTCCGGCGTGGCAACGGATATTACCGAAGATGTTATTCGCGCCGTCGCCCTTCCGCTTGGTTTCGTCGACATCAAAGTGTGTGCGGTCGATGAGACTTGGTCGGGTTTGAAGTTGATGATTCGCCGGGAGAATCGAAAGTCAAAATGATGAAGACACGATTGTTCGACCACATTGATTTGCGGGTGAAAGACATAGAAACCGGAAAGTTTTACGCAAAATTTCTGCCGCAGCTTGGATTTGTTCGCGAAAAATTCGAACCGTCACCGAGTCCGGAAACCGGCGATGATTTCCATACCTTTTATTCGGCCGGCGGCGACAAACCCTCGGAATTCTTTGGTCTCACCCTGGACAAGAATCATCGACCGAACGGAACTCGGATCGCGTTTTGGGCCGATACTCGCGAAAAAGTAGACGCGATCGCCAAGTTGGTGCGAGCAGCCGGCGGCAAGAATTTGGAAGGGCCGGAAATCTGCCAGGATTACAGCCCCGGGTACTACGGATTCTTTTTCGAGGATCCAGACGGAAACAAGCTGGAGATCTGCTGTCGCCAGAGTCCAATCGTTGCGGAATAAGCGAATCTCAGCGAAGAGTTGAGACGATGGCCGTTCATCCGCACGAGCTCGCGATTTTAGAAGAGCATCGACGCGTTCGTTATCTCAAGATCATCGCGCTGTTTAAGATTTTTAAGGGCCTGCTGCTGTTTTTGCTCGGGTTTTCGCTCCTCTTTCTCAACTACCGCCCGGGGTGGCTCGATCAGCTCTCCGATTGGGCGGACGATCAGCTTCTGCTGGCGCACAGCAAGTACGTCATTTTTCTGCTAAACAAATTGCAGGCCGCACTCTCCGGCGGCGCGCTCCGCGCAACCGGAATCCTGGCGCTTTTCTATTGTGGCGTGCTTCTCACTGAAGGAATCGGCGTTTACCTGCAAAAACGCTGGGCCGAACTTTTAATGATCTTTGCCACGGCCGGGTTGATCCCGCTGGAAATCAGGCACGTCTGGCACCGACTGATTGTGCATGGGCCAGTGATCGTCCCGGCGCTTATACTTCTGGCGAATTGTTTCATCGTGTGGTTTCTCTACATGGTGCTGAGACGCGATAAACAGAAGCCGGCTCCGGGCCGAAAACCTGAGCTAGTCGAAACGCGCTAAATTTTCTGCGGCTTGGGTTCGATTCCGAATTCGGCGAGCGTGGGAATTGTTTTCTCCATCGGCAAGCCGACCACGTTGGTATAAGAGCCGTCGATCTTTTCGATGATTTCCTTGCCAAAGCCTTGTGCCGCATAGGCGCCAGCCTTGTCGAGTGGATTCACGCGCGTGAGATAATTGCCAATCTGATCGCGACTGAGACGGTGAAAATAAACGTGCGAGATTTCATGGAAGCTTGCGGAGCGCGCACGCGCGAGATGGCAAACGAAAACCGAAGTGCAAACGTCGTGAGCGCGTCCGCTCAAGCGCTCGAGCATAGCAACCGCTTCGCCGGGATCCGCCGGCTTTCCAAGCACATGACCATCGATCGCGACCAACGTATCAGCGGCGAGGACAACCCTCCTCGGATGCGCGCGAGCCGCCGGCATCGCTTTGCGAATAGCGTTGAGTGCAGTCAGTTCGCGCAGGGTAAGATCGACGTCCGAGCTTTCAACCCGGTTCGATACCCAAGTCTCAAAATCAAATCCCGCTTCCGATAACAATTTGCGCCGGCGCGGTGAATTCGATGCGAGCAGCAAACGGGAGGGCACGCGAAATTTTTACGGACTGGGCGACGTTGCCGACTGCTGTTTCATCATCTCTCCCATGTCCGGCATTTTTGTTTCCTTGTAATCTGCCGGCACGGCAAACTCCGCGTCGCTGATCGGGTTCTGACTCACGAAAGTGATCGTACTCGTCATTGCCATTCCATTGATCGACATGACGGTCTTGATCGGCAGACCGGGAAAATCATGGTAATCGGGCATCTTGGTACTCGTCGGATTCCAAATCGCCTGTTTGAATACTTCGAACTGTTTCAGGATCGCAGTGCCATTGGGAAATTGGGGCGCGATCCAATAACTCGCCTTGTAGGTGGGCGTTTCGCAAGTGTATTCCTCAACCTTGTAACCGTTAACCGTGTCTGTTTTGCCGGTCCGGGTCAGCGTCGGTTTCTCCATCGAGGAATTTTTCTGTCCGCCGTCCTTGTTCGCCACCTCAGCGGCCGCTCGCATTTTCTCGGTCGACATCCGCACAGCAAATTTTTGATCCCGCATCAGAGTGACGACTTCGCCGCTTTTTCCGTCGAAGAGCATTGTCATTTGCGGAGTGCTATCCATTCGCGCCTTGTCGCCTTTGATCTTGATCGTCATCTCGGACGGTGGACCGGCACTCTCAACTTTTTGAACAACGGTGAGATCGGCGCGAGCGGAGCAAAGACAAGCGAACAGGCTTGCCGCAGAAAGAATAGCCAAATTCTTCATCTGATTAGCTAGGTCTCAGCGAGAGAAATAGCAAACGCTCAGCAATGGCAAAAACCGCTTGGCAGTGGCGAAGCGTCGCGCCAACTTAGGCCTCAGCCAAACTGGCGCTCCGTAAAGCGGGCATAGCTTAATGGTAAAGTTCCAGCCTTCCAAGCTGGCCATGCGGGTTCGATTCCCGTTGCCCGCTCAGTTTATGTCGATCTTGTAAAATTTGCGATACGCGCTGTAGTTGCCGGGATTTCTATTGACCGTCGCTGCACGTCGATAGGATACTTACCGTTCATTAACCAAAGGGCTTTATGAAAAAATCGCGTGGGCTCATCGTCACATTAGTTCCTCTTTTAATAGTCGGAGTTGGTCTGTGGTTTTGGCCTGGAGCCATAGCGTTTGCCAATGACCAATACTCAAGCAGTCACCATGACTCGCCCTCACCCTCTGGTCATGAGAATGATCACGAAGGCGATCATCAAGACAACCACGACGGCGACCACCACGACAGCGGTCATCATGACGGTGATCATCAGGATGAGCACGACAAATGCACCGTCTGTCACGACCCGCACAATTTTCATGAGATCAGCATCCCCTGTGGCCAAGTGGACAAATTTTTGAAGGACCACCCCGGCGACTTTCGCGGTCATTGCTCGACCACTCCGAATACAAACAAATAATCGAGGACGGAACCTCCTCATCTCGACGAGCTGAAAGCGTGATTCAGAAAACACGCTCGCGTCTGTGAAACGCACTGCGGTGGGGAGTCGCGCCCCGGAAATTTGCGCTGGCTGTCTGCTCGCGCTGGCACTGGTAACGATTCAAATTCTCGTCGGCGGAACGCGATTGCTCTTCAGCTTACCTGCCTACGATCTGGTCGCCGTTGGAGGTTTGCTGATCTTGCTCGCGCTGCGTCGCGTCAAACCGGATCCGAATCAAATTTGCCTTACAACTGCGGCGGTTTTTTTCGCGTATATATTGGTCCGCGCTTTTCTGTCTTCAGTTACCTACCTCGCGCGGATTGACGCTTACTCGGTGTTAGGCGGGCTCCTGGTTTATCTTTTGGTCGCTTGCTTCTTCACCGACTCGAGGCAGCGAATGATTTTGGTGTTCTTGCTTCTGATCTTTGGATTGGTTCACGTCTTCATCGGAGCGATCCAATTTCGAAATGGCGATAATTTCATGCCGATTTCGTTTCTGCAGCGTTTCGATTACGAACGCCGGGCAAGTGGATTTTATGTTTGCCCAAATCATCTGGCGGGGCTGCTCGAAGTTCTGGGTGTTTTCGGCTTGAGCATGACATTTTGGAGTCGGTTGCCAGTGTGGGCAAAGTTGATCAGCGCCTACGCGACGATCACCTGTTATCTTGGTTTGATCTTGACCGGAAGCCGAGGCGGGTACTTGAGTGCGCTCGGCAGTTTATTGGTTTTCCTAGCCCTGAGCGGCCTGGTACTGCGACAGGTTTCCGGGCGCTTTCTTTGGAGGATAGGCGGACCCGCCGTCATCATCGCCGTCCTAATGGGATTGGCTGCCTTCTTTTTGATCCACAGGAACGCCTATTTGAGTGACCGTGCCCAGAGCATGTTCGAAAAAAACGTGCGCCTTGAAATGTGGAAGGCGGCAATTCAACAATGGAAATTGCAACCACTGTTCGGCACCGGAAGCGGAACTTATTTGTATTACGGACGCCAGTTTCGCACCCCTGAGCTTCAGACCGATCCGGTATATGTGCACAATGATTACTTGCAGCTCTTGGCCGACTATGGATTGGCCGGCGCCGCGTTTTTCCTAATCTTTCTCGGCAGCCATCTTGGCAATGGCTGGAAGAACTTTCGTCGCCTCGGGTTGAAACGCGTCGCAGTGTCTTCCCGTCTTCTCAGCAACGCGATGGCGCTTCAGCTCGGCGCGATCCCGGCCGTCTTCGCCTACATGATTCACTCCTTTTTCGATTTCAACTTGCACATACCGGCAAATGTTCTTCTGGTCGCCTTCGTCTTCGGGCTGTTGGCAAATGCCGGAGCGCAGCATCAAGCTGAGTCGCCTGAAGTACGTCGCTCCATTCTCGTTTGGCGTCTTATCTTACCCGCGATCGCTTTATTCATGGTGATTGAATCGGTCCGTTTGCTGCCGGGCGAATACTTTGCCGAACGAGCGCGAGCCGCCCTGCGCGATGATCAGTTAGAAACGGGCGCAGCGTTTGCGCTGCATGGTCTGGCTTGGGAACAGAATAATCCGAGTCTGTATCAATATTTGGGAAGCGCGCGCTTTGATCAGGCCGATCGAACCTCGACTGGCGCCGCGTCCACACAATTCTATCAAGAAGCACTCGCGGCTTTCGAGAGCGGGCGCGCGCTGGCACCGCGGGAGGAAGCGTTCGCGATCGGGATGGCGGATTCCTACGACGCGCTCAGGCGTTTTAGCGAGGGAGAATGGATGTACCAGGAAGCGCTGGCTCTGGATCCGAGATCGACATCGTTGAACGCGTTATACCAAGCTCACCTGAAGAAATGGCGCGACGCAGGAACAAAAGGCCCGAACGGGACCGCGCCGACGGAAAATTCGAGCGAACCTCAATGACAATGCGGTTGCTTGTTTCTTGCTCTAGCCTAGGCTCGAACGGCGCTGCCGGAACCATGAGACGAACACTGATTCCGTCACTAATGTCGATCGCCTTCGTCGCCTGGGCGCAATTGGCGCCTGCGCAGGAAGCGGTCTCAACTACGACTAGCGGTGGAACCGGCAGTTCATCGACAAGCGCGTCGTCCTCTGCCGGATCGACAACTACCCTCTCTGCCGGAACATCTTCGACAGGAGTTTCGAACGCGCCGAGCGCGGAAAGCGCCATGGAAGGCGGTCCCAGTGGTGGCGGGGTCTTCTCGCCTACGCCGGTCAAAATTTACGCGAATCTTTCCGGCGGGTACGACGATAACGTCAACACAAACATCGGACCAAAACAGGGATCTGCTTTCACCAGCGGAAACGTGGTTCTGGATTACACCTTTGGTAATCCGCGACTGCAATTGATCCTGAATGCGGGCGCAGGCGGCGTCTACTATCTAGATAACGTAACGGGCCAGAATTACGACATCGATCTCAAAGGCGCGCTCGGCATCAATTATAAAGCGTCGCCACGACTTACACTCGGTTCGACTCTATTGCTGGACTATTTGACCGAGCCGAGTTTCGACAATCCTGGCGGACGCAATTCTCGCAATGGCAATTATTTCTACACCAACGACAACTTTTTCGTTGCCTACGAGTGGTCGAACCGTTTCAGCACCAAGACATCCTACGCGCTCGAAGCTTACGAGTACGACAACAATGCAGTCGCCACTTTCTCTAATCGCACCAGCCACACTTTCGGAAATGAATTTCGTCTTCAACTGGTGCCAACGACGCTTCTCGTCGCCGAAGGCCGATACGACATCGTGACTTACCAAGACTCATCGCTCAATTCGACGACGTACTTCGCGCTTGGTGGCATCGATCACACATTTAATCCGCGTTTCACCGGCTCGCTCCGTGGCGGGGCGCAATTTCGTTCTTATGATGCCGACGGTGATCGCACCGGTCCGTATTTCGAAGGCACGTTGAGCTATGCCGTCGGCAGACGGACTTCAGTCAGTTGGAATA
>DASZJH010000174.1:0-27820 GCA_035948375.1 Chthoniobacterales bacterium | reverse complement strand
ATCGGCAGCTCGTTCTGTAATCGCGCGAGAACGTCCTTGATGTTGTCGGTACTACCATCTTCGCAGACGATGAACTGCATGGCCACGTTGGGTGAGATTTCATTGTAGATTTCCCGCATCACAAGCTCGATGATTTCGGCTTCGTTGTGAACAGGTAGCAGGACTTCAAGCTGCAGATCCTGAATCATGATCAAGCGCCTAATTCTAGCTTCTCGTTATTCGCGAAATAACTCAACTATTCGGTGAGGGTACACCTTTCGAATTCGATTGCACAACGTTGGGGTCGAACCCTTTCTTCTCAACGTCGACGCTGTAGGGCGGATGATACGAAGTGCTCGCGATGAGGTTGAAGGTCGGCTCAGGTTCGCTGTGTTCGAGGACGAAACGAAAGAGATCTTCGTCGTCCATGTCCCACTCGATCGGATTTTGTTCTTCCATCTAAGGCAAAGCAAGACTTGTCGTTTACTCCTTAGGAAGCCCCATATCTACGATGATCTTCCATGAGCCGTCGGTTTGCCGTTTCCAAATCGTGACGTAGCGGCCTTCTTCATTTACCGGCTTACCCTTTTCCTGATACTTATAACTATAGGTTCCCGTTTCATACGCGGTGTCCGCGTCCAGCCAAAGATCGACAGTCGTGACAGTGCATTTCACTCCTTTACCCGCCGCTTCCATCACCGTCTTCTGTCGCTCCAGAATCTGCTGCGGGCCTTTGAATAATTTGCCATTTCTTCCTAACAAAACGCCATCGTTGGCGAAAAGTGACGCAATCATCGTGGCGTCGGCTTTGTCCCAAGCTTCGACCCATTGAGCGTTTCCTTTGTCGATTGCTTGCCGCGCCTCAGCGAGCGCGGCTGCTTGGATAGGGCTTTCGTTTTTGTTTTCCTGGCCGGCAAAAGCAGAAAGACACGTTACAAGGAAGAGTAGGCTAGTTCGTTTCATATTTAGTTTCGGCATCTATGGCAGAGCGCGGACCTCGATCTCGCCAAAATTCAATTGTAACGCGTCGCGGGCGACTTTGAGGAAACTGTCAGCAGCGTCGGTGAGTGCGACCCGCAGTTTGCCGTTGTTGAGCGGCGGAGCGCGAAGCGATTGTTGATCCAGCATTTCTTCCGCCGCCCGCGCGCAATTGTGCGCCGAGTCCACGATCATGATTTGACGTTTCAACACCCGCCCAATCGCGTTCGTTAGCAAAGGATAATGCGTGCAGCCCAGCACCAGCGTGTCGATGTCATCCTTCAACAACGGCTCGAGATAGCGCAAAATCATTCGGTCAGTCACTTCGTCGTTGAGCAATCCTTCTTCAATCAAAGGAACAAGGAGCGGGCAGGCTTGACTGCTTACCTGAACGTTTCCGTCGGCGGCACGCAACGCTTTTTCGTAGGCGCCACTGCGAATCGTCGCCCGGGTTCCAATTACCCCGATATGCCGGTTGCGACTAGCCTCCAGAGCTGCGCGCGCGCCGGGCTCGATCACGCCGATGACCGGCACGGGAAATTTTTCTGTCAGCGCTGGGATTGCGACAGATGAAACGGTGTTGCAGGCGACCACCAACGCTTTCGCGTTCTCTTTCATCAACATGCCGGCGAGCTCGATCGCGTAACGCTGCACGGTCTCGGCGCTTTTAGGTCCATAAGGAACGCGTGCCGTGTCGCCGAGATAGGTAATGTTTTCGTTCGGCAGCAAATCGCGCAGCGCCTTGACCACGGTGAGGCCGCCGATGCCCGAATCGAAAACACCGATGGGCTGTAATTCACTCATCCAGCACAAGAATGCCGGTTCGCTTTTCATTTTGCAAACATCCTCCGGCTTCGGATGCTTCTCCGCGATGGCTGAGCTTTCCAAGACTTACGATCCGAAAACCGTTGAGCCCAAGTGGTATCAACGCTGGATCGACAATCGCGACTTTGAGGCGGACGCCAGTTCGAAGAAGAAGCCGTTCTCGATCGTGATGCCGCCGCCGAACATTACCGGCGTGCTTACGCTCGGTCACGTCTTGAACGATACGATCCAGGACATTCTCGCCCGGCGCGCGCGGATGCAGGGCTTCGAAGTGTTGTGGTTGCCGGGAATGGATCACGCCGGAATTGGGACCCAGACTGCTGTCGAAAAATGGCTGCGAAAAAACGAAGGCGTGACCCGCCACGATCTCGGCCGCGAAAAGTTTCTCCAGCGCGTGCTGGAATGGCAGGACAAACATGGCGGCATCATCATCCAGCAACTGAAGCGGCTCGGCTGCTCATGCGATTGGTCGCGTCAGCGTTACACGATGGACGAAAATTACGCGCGGGCCGTCACCGAAGTTTTTGTCGATCTTTACAAGAGCGGCCTGATCTATCGCGGCAAGCGGATGATCAATTGGGACCCGGCTGCGCAAACGGCTTTGTCGGATGAGGAAGTGATCAACAAACCTCAGCGCGGAAATCTTTATTACGTTCGCTACGAAATCGTTGATCAGCCCGGCAAATTTTTGGAAGTCGCGACCACGCGGCCGGAAACAATCATGGCCGACACTGGGGTGGCGGTTCATCCGAAAGACAAGCGATATGTCGATCTTGTCGGCAAAGAAGTTTGGCGCCCGATGCCGCGCGAGAAAATTCCAGTTGTCGCTGATGCCGCGATCGATCCCGAGTTCGGGACCGGTGTTCTCAAAGTCACGCCCGCTCACGACACGCTCGATTTCGATATCGGCCAACGACACAAATTGCCGGTGATCGATGTTCTGACGCCGAACGGAAAAATTGATTGCCCGGCGGTTTCGGAATTGCACGGACTCGATCGTTTCGAGGCGCGCAAGAAAGCGGCGGAATTACTGGAGGCTAGGGGACTGCTTTCGAAAGCTGAGCCGCACGAAAACAACGTCGGCTTCAGCGATCGCAGCGACGTACCGATCGAACCACGCCTGAGCGAGCAGTGGTTTTTGAAATATCCGAAGACGAAAGAAGCGCTCGCAGTGGTGAAGAAACATATCATCCGCTTTTACCCGAAGCATTGGGAGAAAGTTTACGAACAGTGGATCAAGAACATTCAGGACTGGTGCATTAGCCGGCAGGTTTGGTGGGGTCATCGAATTCCGGCGTGGTATCGCAACGGCAAGACGAAGGTCCAAATCAAATCGCCGGGCGCAGGTTGGAGGCAGGACAACGACACGCTTGATACCTGGTTTTCATCGTGGCTGTGGGCTTACGAAACGATGGATGAGAAGACGCGGAAGAAATTTTATCCGACGAGCACTCTCGTGACGGGTCCAGACATTATTTTCTTCTGGGTCGCGCGGATGATTTTTGCGGGGCTCGAGTTCAAACCCGGTAAGACCAAAAAGACGGAGGACAATATCCCGTTTCATGACGTCTTCTTCACCAGCATCATTCGCGACAAGCAGGGCCGGAAAATGTCGAAGTCGCTCGGCAATTCGCCCGACCCGCTCGATTTGATCGACAAGTACGGCGCGGATGGGTTGCGGTTCGGTCTGATGCGGATCGCGCCGAGCGGCCAGGACATTCGATTCGACGAAAAACAAATCGAAGAAGGCCGAAATTTCGCGACCAAGCTTTGGAACGTCGCGCGCTTTCGCCAAATGCACGGCCCAAGCGAACCCGCCCCAAAGATCGAGAAGGCGTCGATCTACGCGGTGGAAGTTTTGGCGCGCTTGAACGAGACAATCGACGCGATCGAGAAAGGCTATCGCGATTACGAATTCAACCAGATTGCACAGCGGCTATACGATTTTATCTGGAGCGATTATTGCGACTGGTTCGTGGAGGCGGCGAAGACCGACATTTTCGGCGTCGACGAGTCGAAGAAGAAATCCGCGCTCGCAGTGATGGATTACGTGCTCTCGGCGATCGCGCGACTGCTGCATCCGTTTATGCCGCACATCACGGAAGAGCTTTGGTCGCTGCTCGGTTTGGGGACGGGATCGATTCAGTTTGCTCCGCTGCCGAAGAAGCTAGCTCTGAAAGATGTCGAACTTAGGACACGGAAGGTCGTCGCTGCAATTTACCAAACCGTCCAGGCGGGTCGCAATCTGCGCGCCCTGGCGCGAATCCCCTCCAATCAGAGAGCGAAGTTCGCACTGCGATCAACGCAAGAAGAGTTGGCGAGCGAAACGGAAACAATCGCGCGATTGCTCAACGCATCTGAATTGATCTGCGATCCCAAATTCAATGCTGAAGCGGGAACCCCGATCGCAACGACGAAGTTGGGCGAAATTCTGCTCGCCGTTGATGTCGATCTTTCGGCCGAGCGCGAGCGGCTCGATAAAGAGATTAAAAAGGTCGACGAGGAGCTGCGTACTGTCGAAGAGAAATTAAAAAACAAATCGTTCGTCGACCGGGCTCCGGCCGCTGTTGTCGAAGAACATCGACAACGGAAAGCGAATTTCACTGAGCAGCTTAAGAAGCTGAAAGACGCCCGCGACAGGCTCGATTGAAATTGATTTAATAGATGTCGATCTTGGAACGTCGATGAGCCTCTGGAAAAAGCTGATCTGGATTGCGGTGACGCTGCTTGGCTTGGTGTCGCTGGCGGTGCTCGCATTGTCACGTGGCGAACAGATCAGCGCGCTCTGGATCGTTACGGCGGGATTTTGCGCTGCAGCGGTCAGCTACCGGTTCTACAGCAAATGGATCGCGGCGAAAGTGCTCGTGCTAAACGATGAGCGCGCGACGCCCGCCGTGGTGAAGAATGATGGCAAAGACTTCGTGCCGACGAATCGCTGGATGGTGTTCGGTCATCACTTCGCAGCGATCGCTGGACCGGGGCCATTGGTGGGACCGGTGCTCGCGGCCCAGTTTGGTTTTCTGCCGGGGACACTTTGGATTTTGATCGGTGCGACGCTCGGCGGCGCGGTGCACGACATGATCGTGCTGTTCGCTTCGGTTCGGCGCGGCGGGAAAACGCTTGGCCAGATGGTGAAGGAAGAAATTGGGGGAGGCGTCGGAGTGCTCGCGCTGATCAGCGTGCTCGCGATCATGATTATTTTGCTCGCGGTGCTCGCGCTCGTGGTTGTTCAGGCACTCGCGAAAAGTCCATGGGGCGTGTTCACCATTGCGATGACAATTCCAACCGCGCTGATCATGGGATTCGGTTTGCGCAGTGGGAAAGTAAATGTGACCGCGATCACGATTTTCGGATTGCTTGGTCTGGCGTTTGCGGTTTGGGGCGGACAATTTCTCGCAAATTTTCCGACGATCGAATCTTGGTTTCGGCATGACGCGACCTGGATCGCGTGGGCAATCATGATCTACGGATTGGCCGCGTCGATCCTGCCGGTTTGGATGCTGCTGACTCCGCGCGATTATCTAAGCACATTTCTGAAGCTCGGAACGGTGGCGGCGCTCGCAGTCGCGGTGATTTTGATTCATCCGACGTTGCAAATGCCATCCCTGACTAAGTTCATCGACGGCAGCGGTCTGGTGTTCGCCGGTCCGGTCTTCCCGTTTGTCTGCATCACGATCGCATGCGGCGCGGTGTCGGGGTTCCATTCGCTGATCGCGTCCGGTACCACGCCTAAGATGCTCGGCCGCGAATCGCGCATTCGCGACATCGGTTACGGCGCGATGATCACCGAGATGATGGTCGCGCTGATGGCGCTGATCGCGGCGTGCGTGCTGCAACCGGGTGAATATTTTGCAATCAACACCAAAGGAACGCCGACCGAAGTCGTGCAGAAAGTTTCCGCGGCCGGATTTCCTGTAACCGAAGATGAGATGTCGATCCTGGCGAAGAATCTCGGTGAGCAAACGATGTACAACCGCGCCGGTGGCGCGCCGACATTCGCGGTCGGCATGGCGCACATGTTTGCCAAACTTTCGGCCAGCCCGACCGCGCTGGCGCTGTGGTATCACTTCGCCATCATGTTCGAGGCGCTGTTTATTTTGACGACGATCGATGCCGGGACGCGCGTGGGGCGATTTTTGTTGCAGGATTTGTTAGGCAACGTGTGGCGACCGCTCGGCAACACGCAATCGTGGACGGCGAATTTTCTGGCGAGCGTGTTGCTGGTCGCGGCCTGGGGCTGGTTTTTATATCAGGGAGTTGTCGATCCGCTCGGTGGCATCAACACGCTCTGGCCGCTGTTTGGTCTGGCTAACCAGCTCCTTTCGGTGATCGCGCTTTGTCTGTGCACCACGATCCTGATCAAAATGCAGAAGACGCGATATCTGCTGATCACGCTTCTGCCGCTTTGCTTCATGTGCGCGGTCACGTTCTCCGCGGGTTACCTGAAAATCTTTTCGACTGATCCGAAGCTCGGATTCTTGAGCGGCGCTCAATCGCTCGCGCGCGAAGCTATAGGAAGTGTCGATCAAACGAAAGCGAGCGAACTCATGCGACAGGCAACCGTTTGGCGATTCGATGCAGTCGTCGCCGGATCTTTTATGGTGTTCGTGTTTCTGATCGTCGTCGGTTCCGCCACCCAATGGTGGCAGCTTATTGGCGGGACGAAACCGGTCGTGTTGCGGGAAAGCGAATTCGTGCCGGTGGGATCAGTGGGAACAGTTTCTTATTAGTACTCGGGTGAACAAGATCGCGCGGCGTCGGCGTTTATAGAAAAAGAACTGAAATAGTCAGAGATACTTCCAGCCTTCGCCAAGGCTACGGCTTGGCAAGCGATTTCGCTCAGGATGACACTGTTTAGTGTTTGGTGACGGGCGTGAAGGCGTGGTCGAAGACGTAGTTGGCGACGTTGCGGCCCTGGGCGATGCCTTGGGTTTTGTCGAACTGCCAGTGGATACCGAGGTAAATCCGGCTCTGGCCGTTTTCTTCTTCCGCCTGGGAGAGATTAGTGAAACTGCGCGGCATGAGCGGACGTACGTTGCCGGCGTTGTCTTTGGTCACGCCGTTGAATTCGTCGGAGGTAAAGGTGAAGGCGATGTTGTCGGTGCCGAAAAATCTGCGCATCGTCTGAAAGAGCGCGCCTCCAAAACCAGCGTGGCCGGACGGATACGCCGGAAACGGCGGAGTGAAATTCGGACCGGTGAGATTGCTGGCGGGCGCCCCGAGCGGCATGAAGTTTGGATCGCCGACGGTCGATGCGTTGCCGTCGCCGAGACCGGTCGGACCGGTGCCGGGATCAGATTCGCGAATGCCGGTGATCGGCCGCCAGAAATCGTAATAATATTTCGATTCCCAAATCGTAATACCTGCATCGGCCATGGCGGTGTTAACTAAGGCGAGCATCCGCGCCAGCTGAATTGTGTTGAGATTCATCTGATCCGCGATGTGAACGGCGATCTGATTGTAGAGACGCGGCGGTGCGCACAGGCTCGGAGTTCCATCGTAAGCCCAGAAAACGCCGACGAAACTTTGTTCGGGTGTGCGCGTGCTTGGTGTATTCACACCGTCGCCGCCGATTGATTTTGCTTCATTGTAGGCGGCGGTGTAATCCGGGCTGTTCAACGCCGGCGGCGGCGGAACGCGAAACTGACTCGATGATTGCAACACAAACGTTCGGCATACGCCCCAGTGCGCGCCGAGGGCGAGCGGAATCATGCTGATTGGATCTTGTCGCCAATGGCCGGGTTGATCGCTCGTGAAATAATTTACGCCGACGCGCGGCTCTGGAATTTGCGAGCCGTCGTTATTGCGTAGCTCGAGAATCGCGTTGGCGGCGCGGCGACCTAACGAGACGCCATTCGCGCGCCGATTCTTGTTGTGGATCTTTGCGAGATCGTCGGCCAGGAGTGAACCAAACTTTGCGGTCTGTGATGGATAAAGCGCCGACAATGTGTCGTGCGCGGCTTGGGCGACCGCGGCGTCCAGAGAAACGGGCGACTTCGCGCGTCGGATTCCGCCGTAACTCTGATAACCGCCCAACACGGCGTTGATCGAATCGAACATCGCGATGTGAACGATGGCCATCGCGCGACTGGAACGGCCGGGCCCAAGTTGCTCGCCGAAGGTGCGCAATTCGCCCGGCGCCACCGGAGTGTGATCGAGTCCGCTGGCATCGACTGCAATCTGGTTCCAGCGGTGGATGGCATCGAGCCCGGCTTTGGGGGCCTCAAGCTTGGCGACGTCTTGGGCTGCGTGAAAGCGCGGACCGAGAACATCGCGGAGCGTTTGCGCTTGAGTGTTGATTACGAACGACAAGCTAACGACAAGAAGAGCAGCTAATTTCATATGAACCGGAACTGGTCGGGGATTGAAGTGAGCAATGGAATGGCTGCAACGTTGGTAGTTGCCGCAGAAGAACGCAATTCGAATCCTCGAAACAGAGCAGTTTAGACAGCAGGATTCACGCTAACGAGCTTGCAAGATCGACCAGCCTTCGCCAAGGCTACGGCGCGGCAAGCATCGTACGGTCGACAATCTCGCGTCCGAGTTCTCGCCCGATTATTTGCGGCGAAGTGGGACCACGATTTCTTCGTCGTGACGGCTGAGGATTACCTGCCCATCTTCAATTCGCTTCACCGTGACCTGATAAACTTGAGTGCCGAGCTGGAGACCGAACACCTGGCCTTCCGACATTGTCTTGCCGTTGATGATCGCGAAGTGGGTTGTGCCGTCGAGGGTAATGCTGCTGACCAAAAATGCGCCAGGCGGCACTTCGCCCTGATCAGTTCCGCCGGAGGCAACTTTTCCGGTCGGCTTCCAACCGATCGGCCAAAACGGACTGCGCGCTCCCGCATCGAGCCGGAAGGAGGACTTATTCTTCACTGCAATGGGCGCAGCTTGGTCGCCTGGTTTGTTCTTCGACTCGTTGGGCGCGCTTCGTTCGGCCGGTTTCGCCTTGCCCGGCACCGGTGCGGGCTTTTGGTCGGCGCCCATTAACACCGGCGCCGTGATGATCGACATCGAAACGAGTGCAAGAAATCTGTTCATCGTTGTTGAATCACCGTGGTCGCGGCGATCGCGACCTGTTGAAATTGCGGGTCATTGGGCAAAACGTGGATGCTCAGTTTGCTGATGGAGAGCAGTGGCTCGTTATTTTCGAGGTCGGCAATGGATTTACCAATTGCGGCGAAATCGGCTTGGGGCAGGTCGATCAACCAGTTGTATTTGGTCCAGCCGGAAAGCTCGGGTTGTTTGAAAGCCGTGTTACTCTCTAGGCGGGCGACCGCTTTATCGATTTGTTGGTTGCCAAAAAATGTTTTCATCCGCGGCGGGAACCACGCGATCGGCGCGCCATCTGGGGTAAGGGTTTTGAGCGCCGCGAAGCGCGTAGTCGCATCCTTGGCCTGCCGTTCGAGACTGGCGGCTTTTGTCATTTCGTTTTTCGAACCATCGATCTTGCTTCGGACCTGCTGGATCTCGCTTAACGTTGCGCTGCGCATTTTTTGCAACGGCCCGAGGAAAAAGGTGAAATAAACGTAGAGCAAGAAAACGAAGCCCATCGCGCTGAGGGCCACCTTCTTGATCTGGTCCGCCGATAATTTGGAAAGGTTAGGAAGATTCGGAAGATTCACTGTTTTTCGGTTTCCTGCGGTTGGGCGCGGGCGTGGCGGCCGGTTTTGCGTTCGTGTTTGGATTGAAAGTGATGGTCAGAACGTAGTGCGCCATGGGCACGTTGACGCCGCCGATGCTGGCAACGGTCTCCACGTCCTCGAGCGATTTAAATTGAGCCTTTACGTCGTGATAGGTCTTGCCCAGTTGTTCGAGCAACATTTGCCGCAAGTCTTCCGCGGCAGACCGCGGTTCGCGCGCGGCAGCGACGCCGTCGATGGTAACAGAGATTCCGCCTCCCTTTTCGTCCTCCAGAACGACTCCTTCGAGACTCGTCAATTGGGCGTTTGGTGGAACGCAGCGCGACAGCTTCTCAAGAAGCGGTCCCCAAAAGAAGCGATTGTCGATGTAATCATCAAGTACCTGAGTGGTGCTAATGATGTTATTCAGTTCAGCGGCGCGTTTCTGGGCCTCCGTGACGCCCGGCTCAATCTTCTTCCATTCGGCTTCGACGCGGCTGAGCTCGGCCTTGATTGCGATCGCGCGATAAGCGTTCCAGCCGTAGTAAAGAAAAAGGAGAGCGCCACAACCGGCCAGAACGAGCATCCCGATCTTAAGCGGGTCGCGTTGGCGCTGACGCTCGGCGAGGATTTCCTCGTGCAGGAGATTGAGATGTAGGGCCATTGCTGCTCGTTACTGTTTGAGATATTCGATTGCCGCTCCGCAGGCGACGTTGAGTGAAACAAATTCGTTAGGCAAAGCTTGCCGCTTGGCCGCCGGCAGCGCGACTTCGCAGGTTTCGAGAGGGTCCCAAATTTCGCAGGGAAGACCGAGTTCATCACTCAAGGCCTGCAGGACCGTTTCCGCGCGGGCGAGTCCGCCAGAAACAAAAATCCGATTGATTGCTTCCTCGCGTTGACCTTCAAAGAAGCCGATGGAGTTGCGAACTTCCACGGCCAATCGCGCCAGCGAGTTCCGGCAGATTTCAGTCATCCCCTCGTCGCCTTGTTGAATCATTAACCAGGCGGCGTCGGCATCAAGCGCGTCTTCGGCGGTGAGCGCCTGCATCAGGGCCTTTCCGCCGTAATCGATGCTGCGTACGAGCACAAGTTCGCTTTGGCTGCCGATTAACACCGTGCTTTGCAGGTGACCCATGTCGAGAAGAAGGAAAGCCTCGTTTGCGAAAACGTCGGAATAGGCGTACTCGAATGCATTGAACGAGCAGACCGCCGCCGGTTGCAATAGCTCGGCCGAAAGCCGGAGCTTGCTGGTCGCAGCCACGATCTGTTTGATCTGGCTGCGCAACATTCCGCCCACGAGATATTTTGTTTGAGTAGCGACACTTGTTCCTCCGCCCGAGGACTTTTCCGACTTCGATCCGCCATCGGCGCACCCGCCGACTGGAGCGACATCAAGCACGAACTCCTTGCATTCCTGATTTAGAACGGCGAGGCCATTAAAACGTAGCGCATTCCGAAGAAGATGGACGGGTGTATCCGGTTGCTCAACGATACGCAAAATCGTGTCGGGGTCGGACACAGCCAGGGCGCAGGCCTTCGCGCCGCCGCCGAGGTCCCTGACTAACTGCTTCAATTCCTGGATAAGATCATCCCCAGAAGCGAATTCTTCCGGCGCTGGCCGAGACGCGAAGCTGGTTAAAACAAATCGGCCATCGCTCTTTCGCCGGAGCGTTACGCCTTTGAGCACGTGCTTGCCCAAATCGATGCCGAAGACAGAGGTTGCGCGTTTCGCCATGATACTGCTTTTTCCCCTGTAGCGGGAAACGTGCCCCGCGTAGCCGCTTTTTGGGGAGCAGCTTAGGCCGCGTGCTTGAATCGCCTCAATGGCGACGCCGGTTTTCAGGCCGCAACGGCTGCCCGATAACCGAAAAATTCGCGCTCTTTGATGATCTGCGCCACTTCCGGCGGCACCATTTCCTCCCAACTCTCATCGCCGGCTTTGAGCTTGGCGAGAACAGTGGCTGGATAAATCCGCAAGAACTCTTTCCGATAATCGGCGATCTCTTCGATGTAGCGGTTGTCGATCAAATACTGAAAGAGCGAGCGCAGATTCGGCGCCACCTCCACCCGCGTGGCGGTCACGATCTTACCCGTCTTTTCATCGACGATCGGGTAAACGTAAAGCTTGAGTCCGTGCTTAAACATCCGGCCGAGCGCTTCGAGAATTCCACCTTCGAGGTTGAGATAATACTTTTCGTCGAAAATCTCGTGCAAACTCGGCACGCCCATGACCAGCCCGATCATCTTATTGGTGTAGCGCGAGAGATAACCGGCGAGTCGATAATACTCGCCGAACTTCGAGATCAGCACCGTACGCCCAAGCGCGCCCAAAATATCCACGCGCTGAAGAAAGTCGGCGTGATTCAACTGCCCTTCGGCCAGCAGATTTTCCAGCGTCATTTCCATCAAGACGACCAGCTCTTTTTCCGAGCAACCGGTTTGTTTCAGGAATCCCCGACGCGCACCCTCCAGCATGTCGTTCGTCGCGTAGGTCACCGGTCGAAAACTGCCACGCTCGATCAAAATCGCTTTCTTATGCAAAATCTCCGACGCCTGCACCATTTCGCCATCTGCCGTGAACATGACTGCGTCGGTCAACCCCTGGCTGACCAATTGCAGGTTCATCAATCGATTGTCGATCTTGGCAAATTTCGGGCCTGAAAATTTGATCAGGTCCACCTGCATTCTTCCTGGCGCAAGATTTTCCTGAAGCGACGAGATCAATCGTTCCGGCTGTGATTGATAGAACGCCCCGTGAAGCAGATTCACCCCGATGACGCCGAGCGCTTCCTGCTGATCGGCGTTCGGCTCGTCCAGCATGCGAACGTGAGCAATGATCTGGCTCGGCTCGCCGCGCGGCTCGGTTTGAAAACGAACTCCTAACCAGCCGTGCGATTCATTGTGCTCCTTGAAACTGCGAGCAGCGACCGTTTCGGCGAAAACAAAAAAAGTGCGCTCGCCGCCTGATTTTTTGTCCAGTCTTTCCACCAATAGATCGTATTCGTGATCGAGCATGGTGTTTAATCGCACCCGACTGACATAACGATCGGCTGAGCCGTAAATCGCATCGCTGAACGTCATGTCGTAGGCCGACATCGTCTTGGCGATCGTGCCGGAGGCGCCGCCTACCAGAAAGAAACGGCGAGCGACTTCCTGCCCGGCGCCGATCTCGGCGAACGTCCCGTACTTTTGCGCGTCCAGATTGATCTGGAGCGCTTTCCGGTTGGTCTCGACGTCCATCTCCGCCTTCATGCAAATATTCTAGCGGCAGTCGATGACCGTCGCAAAGACACCGAAACGTTACAGACGAACGTGCTCGGCGCTTTTCGCTGGCAACCAGCCTCGCAAATTGTTCGGCAACGCCGCGTAAATCCAATCGCCTCGCTGGCTGAGGATGTGAATCTCACTGCCGGCCGGCAACGTCAAAACTCGATTCGCGTTGTCGGCTGTCGCCAGACGCGCATCGGCATTTTCAGCGGTCACGACAGCCAGATTTGCGGCGTCTTTTCCGCGACTAAGTGTCCAAACGGCGAAAATTGTAATCGCGAAGATCGACAAGGATAAGATCGACAACGCGATCAAGCCGCGACCGCGACGACGGCCGAAAATCAGCGTGACGATACAAAACGCGCACACCCAGAATGCAATGGAAGCCACGACCACATACTGATTTGCGGTCGCGACGCCGAGCGAGTGCTCCAATTTTGTCGGAGCTAATTCCAGCGCGCGCGCCTCGTCCCGCGCGATTCGCAGATTGGCCTGCGCCTCGGGATGATGCGGATCGAGGGCAAGTGCACGCTCGTAATTCAGGACCGCGCGACCAAAATCTTTCTTTCGAAAATAGGCGTTACCCAAATTGTAAAAAAGATTGGGCGTGTCTTGGCCGCCGCGCATGAGCTCTTCGTAGTCGTTTACGGCCGAATTAAAATCTCCAGCGGCGTATTCCTGGTTCGCTTTTGCGAATTGCGCGGCTGTCTGCGCCGAAGCGATCGAACTTCCAATCGCAAACAAGAGCCAAACTGCGAAGTGAACCGACCTTTTCATGCCCGCAAACTTTCCAGCAGATTCAGGACTTCTTCGCGGTCCCGATGCCCGAGCGATGCATCGCCATTTCCGCTGCCGCTGTAACGCAACTCGTCCGTTCGCTCGAAAAGAGTCCGCAATCGGGCGCGTTCGTTTTCGCCCAGATCGAAAACTTTCGCGACGGTTTCGGCGTCGACCGCGTTTGGATCGATGTTCTTGGCGAGCGCCGTCTTTACTTTCGCGACCCGTGATGCGTTCGAAAAATAGTCCTGAGGCGACAATTCGCCGCGCCGCAATTTGCGCAAAAGCTCGGCCGATTCGTGTTGCAGCGCTGCCACTCGTTGCACCTCGCGATTGCCGATTTTGGTTTGCCGAATTTTCCAACCGGCAAATCCCAACAATCCAATCAACGGCGCGATTTGCGCAATCCAAAAGATTGGTTGGCTATAAAGCGGGGCGAAGGATCGGATCCTCCCGAGATCATTCAGCTGATACAAAATGTCGGCCGGCTTCGCAGCTGGTGCGGGAGTCGCTGCCGGCGTTGTCGCCGCCGCGGGAGCTGCGGCAACAGTTGGGGCTGTGGCAGCGCCTCCTTCGACCTGGATTGGGACCCGTTCGCTCCGTAACGTGACGTAATTTCCGTTGATGGGATCGAAATAAGCGAAGGCCAACGGCGGCACTGCTGTTTTCTTTTCATTGGGTGCGATCACGGACTCAAAGGTTTTTTCACCACTGATTCCGACATCATCGTCCTGCTTGAATTTCGAAGACGGCGGATATTTGTGCCAGCCGCGCTCGTCTTCTAGCACAGGTCCGTTCATCCGATCGAAGTTTCCACGGCCGGAAATTGTCGCCGTAACGGTGATCGGATCTCCGACCTGCACATTTTTCGGTTTCGCGTCGACCGCCATAGTGAAATTGCCGACGGCGCCCGAGAAATTCGCCGGCGCGTTTGGCGGAAGTGGCTTCACGTTAAGCGTCACCGCTTCGCTTCTGATCGGCAACTCGCTTCGCTCACCCATGCTTCCAAATGGGTCGCTGAAAAATGGATCCGAGAACGGATCGTCTAAATTAAAAAGGTCGAACGCCGAGCGCGGACGAGTTCGTGGCGCGGTTGGCCGCCGAGGTAACAGCACAATTGCCTTCGCTTGCACTGGTCCGATCTCAAATTTGCCGGGGCGCGCGGGCGAGATCGCGGTCTTGAACGTGTACACCTGGTAGGTTCGGCCGCCGATTGTTTCCATCGTTTCCCGCGGTTGCTGCAACTTCTGGGTTGTGAAACCCTGTCCGGAGAGTTCCGGTCCTTCTTCTAACCGGCCGTGTGCGCGCGGATCGAATCCCAAGCGAATCTCGGCGGGCACGACCTCGCCGACGTAAGCGTCTTTTTTGCCGACGACCAATTCTGCAAACCCGAGTTTGCTTGCGATGGCGGAAGGTCCCCGCGCGCCGCCTTGAGGTGCGCCTGCTGAGCTGCTCGACCCGCCTGTCACATTGAGAGCGAGCTCGGGCGTGTGCAACGAATCGTTACCGACACGTACCGTTTGCGCTGGAATTTTGAATTTGCCGGCGCGCACCGGCAGGATTGTGTAGTTGTAAGTGACGCTGCTGCTGACATCGAAGTTGCGCATCTCGAACTGGCGCGCCGTCCCGGTCTGATGAATTTCGAGGCCGTCGATCGAAATCTCCTGCGGCACATTCGCGCTCTGCGCGCCGCTGACCTTGATCTGCAGCTGCACAGTTTCTCCGACGGCGGGCTCCGAGTTGCTCAGCACGGCGGTCACGCTCGGCGACGCAGCGTGAATCGATTCGGTCGCGCTCAATGATAGTGCAAGAGCGACCGCGAACTTGAACCAATGCGAGCGGATCGACATTTCCATCAACTGCAATCCTCAACTTTTTGGCTACCAGTCATTATAGACATGACGTCTAACCCTGCGTTCATCAAGCTGCACCCGTGCTTCTTCGTCCTTCATCGACTGCAAGAGAAGCTCAGCTTGCTTTTCGGTCATCTGTCCTTCTTTTTCGGGCTCCGCTTCGGCAAAATCTGCGGCTTGTCTTTGCGATTGCGGCTCGTTTTCGCTGTTCGCGCCTTTGATTTCGCCGGCTAATTTTTTCTGCGGCGAACCGCTTGGGCTCGCCGACGGTGTCGCGTTCTCTCCTTCTCCTGCGCCCGGTGATGGCGACGGCGCTTGATCTTCGCCGCCGGGACTCGGCGATTCGTCCGGTTGATCCTGCTTGTCTGCTGATTGTTTATCTTCTTCTTTTCCCGGCGAAGGGGATGGCTGATTCGCTTGTTGTTGGCCTTGTGACGGACTCGGACTTTCGCCTGGTTTCGATTGTTGATTTTTTTGCTGCTCGTTTTTCGCCATTTGCTGCTGCGATTTGTCCTGCGAATTTTGGTCCTTCGAGCTCGACTGGTTTTGGGATTGCGCCTGCTGATTCTGCTGTTGTTGCTGCTGATCCTTGCCGCCAGAGCTGCTTTGGGATTGTGATTGCTGCTGCTGATCCTGATTTTGTTCGCCGCCGTTTTGTTGCTGATTTTTCTTCTGTTGTTGTTGCTGTTGAGGCGGCGGTGTCGGTTTTTGTTTCGGGTGCTGCTTCAACCGCTCAATTTTCTTTTTGACCTCTTCAAGGTTCGCTCTCGCCGCCTCATTCTCCGGATTGAGCTCCAAAGTCGCTTCGTAATGGGACGCCGCATCTGTTAAATCTTTTAACGCGTTCTCGTTCGTCTGGGCCATGTCTGCCCGGTCCTCGAGCGTTCGGCCGAGATTGAAATGACTATTCTCCTGAAGCCGTTTGTCGGGCGACAAAAGCGCGTCGCTGAATGATTGGAGCGCTTTATTGAAATCGCCCATTTTGAAAGCGGCCGCGCCGGCATCGAACTCAATCTTTTCTTTTTGAGAAGAGTCTGAGTGCGTTTGCAGGTCCTGTTGGAAGCTTTGATAGGCGTCGTTGTATTTCCCGTTCTGATAAAGATTCAATCCGGTGCTCGCAGCTCCCAACGCTGGCCGCACGAAAATCAAAAGAACCGCGGTTGCCGGCACCGCAATCTTTGTCCATCTCGCCGAGCGGGCGCGTGCTCGCACGGTTTTTCGTTCGCGAATCAAAATCGACATCGCGAGCGCAATTATGGCGGCGCCGAGCGGCCATTCATAACGCTCGATTGGTCGCCTCGCCAAACGCGCGTCAATTTCCGCCGCCTTCATCTTGGCCAACCCTTGGATGTAAAGTTGCGACATCGTCCGTGGACCGTCGCCGAGATGAAGATAAAATCCGCCGGTGGCTTGCGCGATTTCCTGAAGCCGTTTCTCGTCAAGCTTCGATTTCACGACCTGCCCGGCGGAATCTTTCACAAACGCCGTGCCGCCGTCTTCGTTGGTAACGGGAATGAGCGAGCCTTGTGGCGTGCCGACGCCGACCGAGAAAATTCTCATCCCCGAATCAGCGGCGGTTTTCGCAGCCTTCGCCGCGTCGCCGCTCAACTCTTCGCCATCAGTGAAAATAATCAGAGCGCGATTTCCAGCCGCGCTTTTGCCGAAAGTCTGCCCGGCGAGGTTGATCGCCTCCGAAATATTGGTCCCACCTTCGGGAATCGTTTTCGTGTCGAGGTCGTTGATCGATTCGACTGCCGCTTCGTAATCGATGGTGAGCGGTGCTTGTAAGAATGCACGCCCGGCAAAGGCGACCAGCCCGACTCGGTCCCCTTCCAGCTGGTTGATAAGATCCTGAGCGGCAAGCTTCACGCGCTCGAGCCGGTTCGGCTGCACGTCGTTGGAAAGCATGCTCCGCGAAGTGTCAACCGCGAACAGTAGATCGAGCCCCTTGCGTTTGACGTCTTCGTAAATATAACCCCATCGCGGTTGTGCCAGAGTAACGATTGCGCAAGCAAGGCTGAGCATGAGCAAACTAAATCGCAAAATGCGGCGCGAACGATTCACCGTCGCCGACAGTTGAGGCAGCAATCGCGGTGAGACAAATTCGCGCAATCGTACGGCCGCGCGCTGTTCCGCGCGCACGAACAAGAGCGCGAGAATGGGGATCGCGACTAATGCCCAAAACCAAATTGGCGCGCCAAAGCTCATAAGATCGACATCTTCCTCATGGGAGTTTTTTCCAGATGGTTTGCGACAGTATGAGTTGGGCAATGAGAAGACCGCAGCCGCTCATAACGCAAAGAGGAAACAGATCGCGATACTCCTGATATTTTTTGACGGCCACCGTCGATCTTTCCAGCTTGTCGATGTCGCCGTAAATCTGCTCGAGCGACTTGCTGTCGGTCGCGCGGAAAAATTTTCCGTCGGCGATCTCAGCAACTTTCCTCAAACCGGCTTCGTTAAATTCCACACGCTGGTTCTGATAAAAAATGTTGCCGAGCGCGTCGGTCATCGGCCCGCGCGACGTGTAAATCGGCGCGGGCGCGATCCCGGTGATTCCCGCGCCGATGGCGTAAAAGTGAACTTTCAATGCTTTCACGGCTTCGGCCGCAGTGTTTGGCGAGATTTTGCCCGCGTTATTTTCACCGTCGGTGAGCAAAACAATAACGCGGCTTTTCGAATGCTTGTCGTTCAATCGGTTGGCAGCCGCGGCCATTGCTGAGCCGATCGCCGTGCCGTCTTCAACCAGCCCAATTCGAACGCGGTCGAGATTTTGCAGCAGCCAGTCGTGATCGAGCGTCATCGGGCTAACTACGTAAGGCCGGCCAGCAAATGCGATGATGCCGATGCGATCGTTTGGCCGGCCTTCGATAAACTTTCGGGTGACCTCGCGAATCGCGTCCACCCGCGTCGCTTCGTCTCCGCCGATCGTGAAATCTTTTGTGAGCATCGAGCCCGATACGTCGAGCACGAGCATGATGTCGATTCCGCTCGCTTCGACTTGAGTCAGGCTTTTGCCAAGTTGCGGACGGGCGATCGCGATGACGAAAATTGCCAACGTTGCGAAGATCATTGCCCGCAAGAATTTGCCCACACGAGAAGCGCTTTGCCTGCCGATTTCGCGCAATGTGGACGTCGATGAAAACGTTAACGCGGCAGCCAGTCCGCGTTTCCCGCGGAGATAGGCCAGAAGCGGAATTGGCAGCAACAGAAGAAGCAGCCACGGCCGATCGAAGGTCAGTGCCGTGTTTGATGGCCACCAATCAAGCAATCGCAAGTTGTTCTCCTCTCACGAAACGCGTTGCTTCTTCGAGTAGAAGACGACTGTCCGCGGAAGTTGCTTCGTAGCGCGCGAACTTGATCAGGTCACACCGATTCAAAAAATCTTCCAGCAGCGATTTCTCGTTTGCTGAGAATGGCGATGATTTCGCCAGGGCAGTGAGAAATTCGACCGAAGTCTGGCGCGTTACCGGTAACGCATACTGGTTCGTGACGTAACGTCGCAAAATGTCCGAAACACGAATGCTGAATAGATACGGATTCATTGTCTCGATCTCGACGCTGATGCGATCGAGTTCTTCCAGCGCAATCTGGCCCGGCAATTTCGGCGGCGCGACCGGTTTGCCTTTTCGTTTAATGAGCCAAATGATCAAGCCAATGAGAGATAACCCGACAAAGCTCGCCAGAAAAATCGCCCATGTTGGAACGAACGAGTAATCGACTGGCGGCGCGATCTCGTGAAAAATTTGTTCTGCTAGGAACATCGACATCCTCGCTAACGAATGTTGACGCGGCGCTCGCGGAGTTTGAAAAACGAACGAAGCGCGGGCAGATAATCTTCGCTCGTCCGCAGCGTGATCGCGTCGATGTTGTTGCGCCGCAGAGTCCGCGCAAGCGCTCGCTGCTTTTCGTCGACCAGATCGTTAAAACGCGCCCGCATGGTCCGGTCTGCGGTGTTGATTTCAACTTGCTCGCCGGTCTCGGCGTCTTCGAGTGTGATGATGCCGATGTTCGGCAATACAGTTTCGCGCTCGTCCTGAATGTGAACGGCTATGAAATCATGGCGCCGCCCGCTCACGGCCAGAGTGTGCGAAAAATCGGGCGCTTGAAAATCGGAAATGAAAAAGACAACCGCTCGTCGCGTGACAATCCGGTTCAGGTAATCGAGCGCCAGCGCGGGATCGGTTCCACGGCCGAACGGTTCGAAAAACAAAATTTCTCTAATGAGCCGGAGCGTGTGGGAACGGCCCTTTTTTGGCGGTATGAAAAGCTCGACCCGATCGGTGAAAAGAAGAAGTCCGACCTTGTCGTTGTTGCGGATAGCGCTGAAGGCGAGCAGACATGCGACCTCGGCCGCGAGCTCTCGCTTTGATTGCGTTGTGCTGCCGAAATTTCCGGACGCGCTAACATCGACAATCAACATGACGGTAAGCTCGCGCTCTTCGGTAAACTTTTTCACGAACGCGTTGCCGAGCCGTGCGGTCACGTTCCAATCGATCGCGCGGATCTCGTCACCCGGCTGATATTCGCGCACATCTTCAAAATTCATCCCGCGGCCTTTGAAGACGCTATGGTAGTTTCCGGCGAAGACGGTCTCGACGAGTCCGCGGGTTTTAATTTCCAGGGTGCGGATCTTCTTGAGAATCTCCGCGGTTCTTTCCTGCAAACCGTTCATCGTGATTACGGGACGGGAAGGCCCGCAAAAATTCGCTCAATGATTGTCTCGCTCGTGACTGCTTCTGCTTCGGCTTCGTAGCTGACGATGATGCGATGTCGCAAAACATCCGGGCCGATGCTCTTCACGTCCTGCGGTGTGACATACCCGCGCCCATTCAGGAATGCGTGAGCCCGGGCGCCGAGCGCGAGATAGATCGTGGCCCGCGGCGATGCGCCGTAACGAATCAATCCTTCGAGCGCGAGATTGTAAGTCGCCGGTTCCCGCGTCGCCCAGACAACATCGACAATGTAATCCTTAACCCGATCGTCGATGTAAATTTGGTTCACCGCATCACGCGCGGCGATGATCTGTCTCGGATCGACAACACCTTGAACGCTCAAGTTCGGCGCCGAGGTCGCCATCAAATCAAGAATCGTGCGCTCCTCGGATTTCTCCGGATAACCAACATTCAATTTGAGCATGAAGCGGTCGAGTTGCGCTTCGGGAAGTTGATAGGTGCCTTCCTGCTCAATTGGATTCTGCGTGGCCAGAACCAGAAACGGATCGGGTAGGGGATAGGTTTGTTCGCCAATAGTCACCTGACGTTCCTGCATCGCTTCAAGCAACGCGCTTTGCACCTTCGCCGGCGCGCGATTGATTTCGTCGGCGAGAATCAGGTTCGAAAAAATCGGGCCGAGCTTGGTGGAGAATTCGCCGGTGCGAGGGTTGTAGATCAGCGTGCCGATTAGATCGGCGGGCAAAAGGTCGGGCGTAAATTGCAATCTTTGGAAGCCGGTTTGGATCGCAGCCGCCATCGTCTTGACCGTGAGCGTTTTGGCGAGACCCGGTACGCCTTCGAGCAAAATGTGTCCGTTGGCGAGAAGGCCGAGCAGCAGCCGGTCGACCAGATATTTTTGGCCGACGACCACACGGGAGACCTGCTCGCGGAGCGGCGGAATCCAGCGACCCAGCTCCTGGACCTCGCGAGTAATTTCCTGCGTTGATTTCATGGGTAATTTTGAGACAGATTCGGGCGAAAAATGTTCGATTCGCGCCTGTAGTTGCCCGGCTCTGTCGGGCGCGTCACGGCAACTGAGCGCCGTGGCTACACTTTCTTGCTGCGCGCTCGCAAAGTCAAAATGATCGGCAAGCCGGGCAAGGGGATCTGCTTGCGGATACTCGCTTCGAGGTAACGGGCGAAGGTCCGCGGGAGTAATCGCGGATCGTTGACAAACAAGACAAATTCCGGCGGTTGTAACTTTCGATCCTGGCTGCCTGACGCTTGCGCGGCGTAAAAGAGTTTCAGCCGCTTGCCTTTTACCAGCGGTGGTGGATTCGCAGCAAATGCCGCCCGCATGAGTCGATTCAAGACGCCGGTTCCGACGCGGGTCTTCGATGCGCGTTCAATCTGGTCGATCATCCCAAACAAACGCTCGACGTTTTCCCCAGTGCGCGCGGAGGCGATCAGCGCGGGCGCGTAGTCGAGAAAGAAAATTCTCTCGCGAACATCGGTGACCAGGTCGCGAATTGTTTGTGCCCCGCCGCGTTTTGGTTTCACCAGGTCCCATTTATTCAATACAATCAACGCGGCTTTTCCCGCTTCCTGGATCAACCCCGCGATGCGCTTGTCCTGCGCGGTCACTCCGCTGGTAAGGTCGACGATCAAAACGCAGAGGTCCGCGCGACGAATGCTGCGCTCGGCCCGCATCACGCTGAAAACTTCCACCGAGCTGGAAAGTTTTCCGCGCCGGCGAATTCCAGCCGTGTCGATGAATAGCAATTGCTCGCCGTCGCGCTTATAAGCGATGTCGATCGAATCACGCGTCGTTCCCGGTAATTCGCTCACAATGGCGCGCTCACTTTGCACGATCGCGTTGATGAACGACGACTTACCAACGTTCGGCCGACCGATGATCGCGATTCTCAAGCGATGCTCGATTCTCGATCCCCGGCTCTCGATTTCTGCAGACGCGGGCAGTGCGCGATCGATCTCATCCAGTAAGTCCAGCATCCCGCGGTTGTGCTCGGCACTGATTGAAACGCTCTTCTCAAAGCCTAACGAGTCGAAGTCCGCAGCGAGCGGCTCGTGTTTGTCGTTGTCGATCTTGTTGACGACCAGGACGACCGGTTTTCGCGATTTGCGCAACATGCGCGCGAGCTCTTCGTCCACGGGCGTGAGACCGTCATGGGCGTCGACGATAAACAAAAGCAGATCGCTTTCGTTGAGCGCTTCATCGACGGCGCGACGCACCTGCACGGTCAGTTCCGTTTCGCCGGCACCAAGAACTCCGCCGGTATCCCAAACTGTAAACGGTCGCGCGCCGCGCTCGCAGATGGCTGAGATTCGGTCGCGCGTAATGCCGGGTTGATCGTGAACGATCGCGATCTTGCGACCGACGAGTCGGTTGAACAGTGCGGACTTGCCGACGTTTGGGCGCCCGATAATCGCGACATTCATGTGCAATGAAGATGTCGATCTTGTGATGCCTGTCACGCCGAAGCGATTGATTTAATCCGCTCGCGCGTGAGCGTGGCCTTCGGCTTGCAACTGGCGAACACCTTCCACCACGTAAATGACGCCCGAAACAAGTGTGAAAACACCGGCGACGATGACAACGAAAATCAGGGGAAGAAAATGAAGCTGCAACATGACCCAGGCGATGGCGCACATCTGACAGACAGTTGCCACTTTTCCAGTCCAGCTCGGTTTCACTCTCATTTTAGCGCCGATAAAAAAATGCAGGATCCCCGCACCGACTAGAATGACGGCGTCGCGCGTAATAACCAGCACCGGGAACCAGATCGGAAATTGTCCGTAATCCGGATCGCTCTCACTCCAATTGCTGATGCTCAGTGTGATGATGCCACTCAAAAGCAAGCCTTTGTCTGCAATCGGATCCAGGACGGCGCCTAAAGAGCTGCGCTGCTTGTAGCGACGCGCGATGTAACCATCGAAACCATCGCTGACCGCTGCGATTAAGAAAATGGCAATGGCGGTGAAGCGTTGCCATTCCAGCGGCTCATGTCGCTGAATGCTCTCGCCATAATAAATCGCCATGGTCACAAACAACGGGATCATCAAGATCCTCGCGACCGTGATCTTATTGGCGGTAGTCACGCACTTATTGTAGCGGCGCTCCGTGAACGTCGACAATTTCTTTTCGATCCGGGACTCGGCGGTCATGGACCGCCGCTATAAGTTCAACGCCTAGGTTTCCAGCGTCGCACCGGCCATTTCTCTTTTGGGTGCGTGTTTTCCTTCGCAGAATTCCTCGATCATTTTTCGGTTGAACGCCGGGATGTCGTCGGGCTTACGCTGGTAACCGGCCCGTTGTCGACCACAACCTCTTCGTTGAGGGAACCCCGGTGCGCATCTCTATATAGTACTACGCAAATGGAAACCTCAGCTGGACGTGCGCGACCTATTGCAAAGAAAAAGGAGCGGCACCCGAATCTGTGCCGCTCCGATAGGGGGAAGAACAGCCGCGTGTCGTCCCTCGCTCCACAGATGAATACGACCTTCGCTAGACCAAGTTCGCGTTTTTATTCAGAAATTTTTCTTTTCTGACGCGGCGTCGTTGCCACGTTGAGCAGAAATGAAAACAAGCACGAGTAGTCTAGACTTCAGGTGCGAAGCCGCAATAGTGTTGCCGGCGGCAGCGATGGACGAGCAGAGCGACAAAGAACTTGCCGACAAGAAACAGCACGATCAGATGCTGAAACTGGTCTCGAAAGGCTTTTACAACGAACTCATCAACTACGGCGTCCGCAAGGCAGAGATCGTCCGGGTCGCTTCGCACCTGCTCGACAATCTGTTGGCGCAGGAAAAGAAACCTGCCAAAGACGTGGCGTATTACAACGAAATATTTACGCTGGCGTCGATAAAGGACGAATGGGCGGACCGCAAACAACTCGCCATCCAACACGTGACGCTTCGTCCACTGCACACGCGAGTCGTAAATAAGCTCGTCCGTTGGCTCAAGGACCCGGCCGTGCACGAAAGCTTCGTGCCAGCGTTTCCGGAAAATGAAAGCGAGCTGCAAGAGTATTTCGCCCATCCGACGCGGGAATATTTCAGCATCGACTACAACGACCAAGCGGTGGGAATTGTCGGCGCCGAGAACATCGACACGGCGGCGGGCAAACTCGAGATGAAGAAGCTGGTGGGCGAATCTGGCTTACAGGGTAAAGGCATCGGAAAGCGAGCGACATTCGGCTTTCTTTACTATGCGTTCATGATCCGGAACCTGAACAAGGTTTACATCCACTCGCGCGACATCAACATGCGCAATATCAATCTTAACAGCCGGTTTGGTTTCGAGCTTGAAGGAGTTTTCCTCGACGACATCACAGTCGGCGACAAACGCCAGGACATCGTGCGCATGGCTTTATTCAAAGCGCTCTGGCTGCAAATCTTTTCCCGCGGCGCTTAACGCGACGAACAGACCTGCGCTGCCAGGTGCACAGACGATTCACCCCTGCGGAGGAACGCATTCAAATAAGAGCTGTCAACCGGCACTGACAACATGGCCAGCGGTGCTAATGCGCTCTTGTCCTTACGCCTGGCCCAAAGGAATCCCAGTAAGTTTGCCGGGAGCCAGTGTCGTAGGGCTGCATTCGCAAACGTGTCCCGCGGCTTTCAATTTAGCCTGTCGCACGAAAGCACGTTACTCTGGCAGCAGGATGAAGAAAATCAGCCGGCGAGCCTGTTTGAAAAGAATTGCGATTGCTTCCGCGGTTAGCGCGTTCCCCTGGCCTTTTCAGGTGCGGCCAGCGCTCGCGCTAGAACACGAGCCAATCGTCGAGCCAACAGAGCAGGAACTGGCTGCGATCTCCGCGATCGCGCAACAGTTCATGACTCAGTTCCATGTGCCCGGCTTCTCAGTTTCCTACGCCCTCCGTGGAAATTTTGTTTATCGAGGCGCGTTTGGTTTCGCCGATAAAGCCAAGGACGAAAAGGTTACGCCTGATCACCTGTTCCGAATCGCCAGCACGACCAAACCAATTACTTCGGTTGCCATTTTTTCTTTGATTGAAAAGGGACGCCTGCAATTGGACGCACCGGTTTTCGGCGAGGGCGGATTACTGGGATTCGATTATGCGAGAAGCTATTCGGAGAGGGTGAAACAAATCACGCTGACTCACCTGCTGACCCACACGAGCGGCGGCTGGGAAAAGGGGCGAGGGGATCCAATGTTTCTTAATCCGAAAATGAATCACAAGGAGCTGATCACCTGGACCCTGGCGCATCAACCACTCAAGAATCCTCCAGGTACGCACTATGGCTACTCCAATTTTGGCTATTGCTTGTTAGGCCGGATCATTGAAAAAATCACCGGCCGTTCCTATCCGGATTTTGTCAAAGAGCAAGTTTTGGGGAAGTGCGGCGTGCACGAGATGCGACTGGCCGGCAATACCCTGGCGGAACGGGCCAGGAGCGAGGTCGTTTACTACGGTCAGCAAAACCAGAATCCTTACAACATCAATGTCCGCCGAATGGATTCTCACGGCGGCTGGGTCGCAAGCCCGACTGATCTGGTGGAGTTTTTGATGCACGTGGACGGATCCAGCGCACCGACCAGCATTTTGGCGGCCGACACTTGGAAGACCATGACGACACCTACTCCGGCCAATCCGGGTTACGCCTGCGGCTGGTGTGTGAATAAGGCGCACAATTACTGGCATAACGGCAGTCTCGCCGGAACGACAACGATCGCCGTTCGAACCGCGCGGGAACTTTGCTGGGCTGGTTTCGCCAATACCCGGACTGACGGAATGGATAGCGGGCTTGATCAGGTGATGTGGAAAATCTCGCACGTTGTGCCGGCGTGGTTGACTAACGGACCACGAGACAACTGACCACCGGACTACTAAAAACGGAAAGATTACAACGTTATAAAGTTGCATCGTAAGCCGCTTACGATGCCGACTCCGCTAAGTTGGCGATCTCATCAATGCTCGGCTTCCGGCCATCGAAACACTGAATCGCCACCCAATGTGCCGGGCTGTTGTCCGAAGGCGCTATCTTGCGTCCAGAAGGGTGGTCAACGTAGAGGCAAACACGCTCGTGTGAACTCTGGCGAACAATGAGTGGTAAGTCACTTCGCTCAATCCACTGGTCGATCAAACCATCCCAATGCGTGAGCACATCGGGCTGAACCTTCGCAAGTCCGTCCCACGCCATGAGAGCATCACGAACCCGCTTCAAGCCATTCAGAATTGTGTTGGGTAAGTTCTGAAATTTCGGGATGGGCATACTTTGGTTGACTCACGATAAAAAGATCAGCTGGGGGCTCGCGGGGTGCAAGTCGCAGCAAGCTAAGATTGACATGAGAACATAACAGCCAGCCACTGATGTGCCCTGCCAGTTTCCCGAAAGCACTGTAGCATTCGCAGCAGGGAAGCAATTGCCGATCTGCATCCCTTTTTCATTGTTTCCCGGAGCCACAGGAGTCGGGTCGGAATCGGTTCAGGAAAAATGAAAAGCGGTGCAACGTCGTTCGCCATTCGCAAGGTGATTCCATTCGCAGACTTGCAGGCTCAGTTCCTAAATTAGATGATGCGGCACTCCAAAACGTAAGATCGTATGGATGAGTTTAGTTATCTCTCGGTTTTAATCTCAGTCATCCTTGGCCTCGCGGTGACACAAATTCTGCAAGGTTTTCGCGGACTGCTCCTGTCGCGTGCACGGATTCGGATTTACTGGCCGGTAATCGCATGGGCGATTTTGTTGCTGCTAATTTGTTTTCAGCATTGGTGGTCGATGTTCGGGATGCGAAGCCGGCACGACTGGACGTTTCTGCAGTTCGCGATGGTTTTGTTGAATGTAATTCTCATTTACATGCTTGCCGGGCTGGTACTTCCGGACTTTTTCGGTGAGGAAGTGATAGATCTAAAACGGAGCTTCTACGCCCACCGCGGGTGGTTCTTTTCGCTAGGCGTTGCCACGATTGTAGTCAGCATCTGCAAAGATGTCGTTCTGGACGGGAGATTGCCAAACGCAACGAACCTGATCTTTCAACTCATATACGCGATTACGCTATTTATCGGCGCCTTGACGCGTTCGGAGCGTTACCACAAAGGGCTGATCGTTTTTGGCAGCGCCCTTTTTGTTATTTACATCATCGTGCTCTACACTCGAATGCAGTAACAGAGGGCCCGAAGTTCTCGCTGTCTCCAGTAGCCACAGGAGCCCAAGTCACAAGGGGTCAGGCGGGACAGTGAAAAACGTGAGACTGATTCGGTTCGACTTAAAACTGAAAAAAGATACGATCCACAGCGCAGAAAGCAGTCACAAGGAGAGCACGACATGACCACGAAAGCCTTATTTGTTAAACTCGAAGCAAAACCGGGCAAGGAGAACGAAGTCGCCAAATTCCTCCGCGACGGGCAAGGGTTGGTGCAACAGGAGCCCGCGACAATCGCTTGGTTCGGCATCCGGCTTGGCAAAACTACCTTCGCCATCTTCGACGCATTTCCGGATGAGGCCGGACGGGACGCGCATCTGTCGGGGAAAGTTGCTAAGGCGCTGATGGAGAAAGCGCCCGACCTGCTGGCGGAGCCGCCGAAGATTGAGAAGGCAGACGTGTTGGCAGACAGGTTACCGGGTTAACCGGCCTAACGGCGAAATTCAGACCGTTTTCAGGTAGGCCAAAATTCGGCTCACAAAGGGTCAGGGGAACAGGGAAGCAGTGGATGCACTGACGCGCTTCTACGTTGATCACCGACTTCGCCAACGTTGTCAGCTTTTCGCAGGTTTGTCCCTCTTCGGTCAGCGTGATTGTGATCATCGCAAACGTGCCCAGCCCAAAACGTTGTAGAGACGCGTATTCTTCAGCTCTTTGGTTAATCGTTAATCA
>DASZJH010000173.1:0-35774 GCA_035948375.1 Chthoniobacterales bacterium | reverse complement strand
GTTCAAGCCGTCATCCGGGGATCAACACGCTGTTCCTCTTTGACGCAAAGAGTAAAAGCGTGGTCGGCATGCGAGAGTTTTCTAAATTTCAGTACTTGCCGACAACGAAGTCATTCTGGATCGCGCAATCGGTCGCCAATTGCGACAATCTTAACGAAATGCTCGACGCCGCAAAACATAGCGCTGTAACTGTTCCGATATATGTGAACGGCGTGATTTCTCAGGCTTTTAAGCCAGTTGCAGGGATTGTGCAGGCACCAGCCGCAACGCCATAGTTTGTAAGTCTGGGTGCGACACATCTAACGACGCCGACGTCGTTAGCATCAGCGAGAGCGATTCCAGCCGCCACCGAAATTGAAGATCGACATGTTCAGCACCAGCATCGGATTTTGCATTTGAGGCCGGCGGCGAAATATTTCCCTCAAACGGCGACCGGCTCTAAGCCGGCCACCGCTGACACCCAATTTCAAACTCATTGCTCCTCGTTGCATTTAATAACTGGAATAGTTGTCGGACTGCTGCAGTCCCATGGCGTTAAGTGTGTCCGCGGTCAGTTCGCCAGTGACGCGAAGGCCATGATTAGTTTGGTATCGCAGAATCGCGTGCCGCGTTTCCGGCCCGAGAACGCCGTCGATCTGTCCGCGATAGTAACCGTCGCGCGATAGTCGATCCTGAACTGCGGCGACCGTCGAGTTCGCATTTTGACTGCCGTAACCGTTCTGGCTGTAACCGGACTGATCGTCGTAGGCGCCGGAGTCATTGTATCCGTACCCGTAGCCATTGTCGTAACCGTTGTAGCCGTACGGGTAATAGCCGTAGTTGTACGGATAGCCGTATCCGTAACCGTAGTAATAGTCGTACGGATATCCCCACGGCCACCATGGATAAAATCCGGCGTCGAAGATTACCCAGGAACCATTAAAGAAGTGGCAACGATGGCCGTTCCACCAATGGTCACGACCACGGTCCCAATCCCGGTGCCAGTTTGCTGAACGCTGCGCGAAGACGTGATTGTGCCAATCAGCGCGAAGTCTTGCGTTTCCGTTTCCGAATTGACCCGCGCCGGTTCTTTGGTTGCGAATCGCAGCATTATTTCGCGCGAAACCGTTTCCGTTCTGGAATTGGTTTCCGCGATTTCGGAATTGGCCGTTAGTTTGGCGGCTCAGATTCGCGATTGATTGATTTCCACTGCTCGCGAAACCCGGAGCGCGACCGACGCGATTGATGCCTCCCCGCGCGAGTTCACGTCCAGCGAACGATGCGCTGCCAACATTCGATTGGAATTGTTGTGGACGAAATTCCGTCGAGCGTTGGACCCGCGGTGCGACCGGCGAGAAGCGTTGGCCTGAATAAGCCATTCGATTACCGCTGAAACTTCGCATTGGCATCGAACGAAACGATGAGCCACCGCTAAAACGTCCGGCCGGCATTGAGCGAAACGATGGACCGCCGCCGCCGCTACTGCTTCGCGCAGGTGCGAAGTTGCCTCCGCCGCGACCGCCGTGGTAACCATTGCCGGCCTCTGCCGGCGCGACCAAAGCCGCACTGGCGAGCAGCGCGGCCATTAACATTCTAGTTTTCATTTCTTAATTCCTCTGGGTTGAGTTTGTATCTATTAAACCATTCATTTAGACGTTCGTTTCGGTAGTTCATTCTAACGAAGACCTCCCGCCACCAGGATTGTTTCACCGGTGATCCAACCACCTTCCGACGACGCCAGAAATACCGCTACGGGCGCAATGTCGCCGGTTGTTCCGACACGGCCGAGTGGAGTTTGGGCGATGCCCTGTTTCTCGAAATCGCTCTCTGGCATTCCGATGGTCCTATAGCCTTCAGTCGTGACCATCCCCGGATTGATTGCATTTACACGGACCTTTCTTGACCCGAGCTCCTTGGCGAGAGCGCGGGTGATGGCGTCGACCGCGCCCTTGGTACCGGTATAAACAGCGGTGTTGGGCGGGGTGATGCTCGTAGCGGCGGAGCTGATGTTGATAACACTGCCGCCTTCCGAACCGAAGTGTTTGAGCGCCTCCTGTGTCGCCAGAAGGATTCCGAGAACGTTGGTATCAAACATTCTGTGAAATTGCTGCTCGGTCACTTCCTGGATCGGAGCGAATTCGTAAACAGCGGCGTTGTTAACCAGGATGTCGATCTTTCCGAAGGTTTTTTTCGCAGCCGAAAAAAGTTTTTCGACGTCGGCTTTCTTCGCCACACTACCTTGAATCGCGACGGCTTTCCCACCGGCCTTCGCAATCTCATCGACCACTTTGTCCGCGTCTGATTTCGACGACGCGTAATTGACGACGACCGCAGCGCCTTCGGCCGCGAGCTGCTTCGCAATCCCGGCGCCGATTCCCTTCGACGCTCCCGTTACCACTGCAACTTTTCCGTTTAGCTTTCCGTTTTTCATTTTCTTCCTTTTGTTGGTTGATTGTAATTTTTCATTTTTCATTTCATGGTTAGGACTACCCTGAAGCGCACTTTGCCGGTGTGCATTCGTTCGTAGGCTTCGCCCGCACGATTGAGCGGAAATTTCTCGATCATCGGATGAACGTCACTGAGCGCGCTGAATTCTAATGTGTCCTGCGAATCCCGCGCCGTTCCGGAATACCAACCAGAAATTCGTCGGCGTCCCATGATCAACGGCGTCACGCTAACGGTCAACGGGTCGTTAGGCGCAGCCGGAATCAACAAGTTCCCGTCAACGCCGAGTCCCTCCACGACCGATGAAATTGCTTTCGCGCTCGGCGCGGTCGCCAGAATCACGCGGGCGCCGCCGAGCTTTTGCAATTCACCTACCGGATCGACAACATCTGAATCAATGTACTGGTGCGCTCCGAGCTTTTTGGCGAGTGGCTCCTTATCCTTGCCGCGACCGAGCGCGATCGTTTGAAATCCCATTTTTCGTGCGTATTGCACGCCGAGATGCCCGAGTCCGCCAATTCCCTGGACGGCCACGACGTCGCCGGATCTCGCGCCCGAGTTGCGCAACGCATTGAACACAGTCACGCCCGCGCACATGAACGGACCCGCTTCTTCGGCCGGCAGTTCGTCCGGGATTAGCGCGAGCACCTCCGCCGGCGCTACCACGTACTCCGCGTAACCGCCGTCGAAATCAATCCCGGTAACTTTGCGATTCGCACACATCGCGAAATCGCCACGGCGGCATTCATCGCACACGAAATCGTGCCCGCCGTGCCATCCGACGCCGACGCGTTGGCCATTTTTCCACTGCGTCACTCCTACCCCGGCAAGATCGACAACTCCGGCGATCTCATGTCCCGGCACGCGCGGATATTGAAGACCGGGCCAAAGGCCTTCTTTGACCAACGTGTCGCTGTGGCAAATCCCGCACGCTTCTACTTTCACACGAACTTGTCCCGGTCCGGGCTGCGGGATATCGCGTTCCACCAATTCAAAATCGCCGCCCGGTTTGCTGATCTGCGCCGCCTTCATTTTCATGATTATCGATCTTTTGGTTAAGCGTTCTGGGTTTGTTCAGATTCTGTGTTGATGGCGTTTAGTCTCGCGAGCGTTTCTCCCGACAAAGCCAATTCGGCAGCGGCGATGTTTTCGCGAAGGTGCTGAACGGATGATGTTCCGGGAATCAGCAGCAGATTGGGCGAGCGTTGAAGCAGCCAGGCCAGCGCTACCTGCATCGGTGTTGCGCCTAACGACTTCGCGACGTCATCAAGCCCCGCCGATTGTAACGGATTGAAACCGCCGAGCGGAAAGAAGGGTACGTAAGCGACTCCTTGCCGCGCGAGATCGTCAACGAAGACATCATCGTCTCGGTGCGCAACGTTGTAGAGGTTTTGGATGCAAACGATGTCGGTGATCGCTTGCGCTTCTTTTAATTGCTTTGGCGTCACGTTGCTTAGGCCCAAGTGACGGATTAGTCCTTGTTGTTTTATTTCGGCCAAGACTGAGAGGGGTTCGGCAATCGATCCTTCTGAGGGGGCTTCGACCCCTCCGACTCGAAGATTAACCACATCAAGGCTTTCGAGACCAAGGTTACGCAGATTATGGTGAACGGAATCAATCAGGTTCTCGCGCGTCACATCGTGTATCCACGATTTGTCGGCGCCGCGACGAGCGCCCACTTTGGTGACAATCACCAATCCTTTCGGATAAGGATACAACGCACGTCGAATGATTTGATTGGTCACGTGCGGTCCGTAGAAGTCGCTGGTGTCAATGTGATTCACACCGGCGGCAATCGCTTCGCGGAGCACAGCGACTGCAGCATCCGGATCCCGCGGCGGTCCGAACACGCCGGGACCGGCGAGCTGCATCGCGCCGTAACCCATCCGATGCACGGTCATGGCGTTACCAGGAAACGCGAACCTGCCGCCGAGGTTGGTTGCGTCGCGAAGACCCGGTTGATTCATGATGTTCCTCAGTTGTTTTCGCGGGCGTTGATCGGATTAAAGATGCGGTCCCAACCGCCTTCGAAGTTAAAGATCGACATATTGAGAGCCAACCATGGATCGTGCTGACGCCGTCGCTTATGAAAGTAGTTGGGCCGCCTACCGGTTAGGCTTTTCCGTTTAACCTTGTTGTAATTCATATCGTTTTTCCTTTTCGCTTCATTTCATCGCGCTAAGACGAACAGCCCCAGTAGACCGACGAGAACTCCGATCAGGGGGCTCAAAATCGCGAACCATCGCGGCAAGTCCCAATCGTCATGCCTGAAGATGTGAGCGTGTGTTTTCATCCGTTGTGCTCCTATCCGGCAATCACGCCGCCATCGACGACCAGTGATGTGCCGGTGGTGAATTTCGCGGCATCAGACGCCAGGTACAGAACGGCCGCAGCGATTTCGTCGCTCCCGCCCAGTCGGGCAGTTGGAACGGTCGAGATGACTTGAGCGCTGACCTCTTTGTCGCCCGCGAAACGATCCCACATTTCAGTGGCGATCGGTCCCGGGGCCACCGCGTTGATGCGAATGTTTTGTTTGGCAAATTCGAGCGCGACCGATTTGGTTAGCCCTTCCACGGCGTGCTTGGACGCGATATAAACGCTCACCTGCGGGAAGCCGACGTGACCGGCTACGCTGGAGGTGTTGATGATGGCGCCGCCGCCATTCTTGATCATCACTGGAATTTCGTGGCGCATCGAATTGAGGACACCCCACACGTTGATGTCGAAGATGCGGCGATATTCGGCCTCGGTCGCTTGATCGAGCGGGCCTTTCCATTCCACGCCCGCGTTGTTAAATGCGATGTCGATCTTCCCGAATTTGTCGACCGTGAACTTGATCATCGCTTGGATGTCGGCCTCTTTGGCAACATCGGCGCGGACGAATGCCGCTTCGCCGCCAAGTTTTTTGATTTCGGCGACAACTTGCGCGCCTTCTCTTTCACGGCGGCCGCTTAACACAACTTTTGCGCCGGCATGCGCGAACGCGATCGCTGTCGCTTTGCCGATGCCGGATGTTCCTCCGGTCACGAGTGCAACTTTACCCTCGAATGTTTTGCCATTGTTCATTGGATTCATTTTCTTTGGTTGGTTTCAGTTGGATTGATTCATTTCCCGTCACCCGCAAAGCGCCAAAGCCGGTGGATAGGCGTCGAACTCCCGATGAGAATGCGGCGCGAAGACGTCTTCGTGCTTCGTTTCCACGGGTCGCAGATTCAGTTTTGCAACGTGCGTCTCGACCAAATCGGGAAGAAGCAAGTGCGGGAACAACGTTAAATCCCAGGCGCGAGATTCTTCTTCCTCTAGGACGAGATGAATGATTTCGCGCAATTCCGGATAAGCTTGCTCGTAATCGTGTTGTAACTCTTGTTTCAGCTGCATCATAGCGACTGAAACCATCTGGAGGAAAACTGTGTTGGTTGGATCGGATAGCTGATTAGTTTTCATAGGGTTGAGTTTTTCCGGTTTCGATAGGTTTATATTTGACTGGTCGTCTATAAAATTGGAAAAAAGAGAGCTAATGCGCGGGGACAGTTTGGGCGCGTTTCACGCCAAGGAGATCCCTGGCCACTTTTTTGAACTCGCGCAGCAGCTCGACGTCATTTTGGATCCGCGCCTGGGCCATGGTTCCTTGGTAACAAGAAAAAAGCGCCTTCGCTTTTGCCACCGGATCCGGAGCGTCGATTAGTCTCTGAGCCTGAGCGTCGCGCACGGTGGAGATAAAATAATTCAGCTTCGTGTCCATGATCCGATCGATCGTCTCACGGACACTCTGATCTTGGGTGCTAACCTCACTGCCCACGCTTACGAAGGGACATCCCAGGATGGAGCCACATTTCTTCTGGAGCTGAGCCAGGCGGTCATGAACAAAATCAAAGTAGCGGTCGAACCGTTCCAGCGGTGGAACTGTCGGTGAGAAGATCGAATCCATCTCCGCTTTCTTCTTGGCCCAGTCCGCTTCGAGTGCCGCAGCGGCGAGCTCCGACTTCGACTTGAAGAAGTAATAAAAACTCCCCTTCTTCGCCACGGCCCGCTCGCAAATCGCATCAACCGACATGGCGTTGTAGCTGTTCTCCCACATCAAATCCATCGCCGCGTCCATCAGGCGCAGTTTCATGTCGCTCACTCTTGGCATATGCGTTAGCTACATCCAGTAGACCGACCGGTCAACTATTTCGTTCAAGAATTTTTTCGTGTTTTTCAGCCCTGGCCGAACGAGCTCCAGCCTGCGAATTCAAAACTCTTGTTCCACCGCGTCGAGGTAGACTGAAAGCGCGTCTCGTCTTTTGGGCCTTTGCACGCTCGCGTCATCGGCTGCTTTGAGATGATCGTCGAAAATTCCGCTCCGCGTTTGCAGTTTCGCCGCCTCAAACCAATTCATGTAGTCGTCAACGTCGCTCATTCGCGCAGAAAGTTTCGTCCGCAACGCTTTTAACTCGGCGAGCCGTCCACCGATCGCGTGATTTTTTCCGAGGGCCAGCTGACTGGCGATTTGTTGATAATCTTGAATCACCGGCCGCAGTACCGGGTTGGCATGCGCCGCCAATAGCAGCAATTCCTGACCGAACTTTTGGAGAGCGAGTCGTTGCGAGGAAGTCGGCCTGGTCCGTGAAATCGCGTCGAGGGAAATCGCTTTTCCGCGTACGTCGGCCGGCGGAAACTTGGTGCCCAGGATTTCACTCAGCTCGGCCTCCGTTTGCGAAAAAGTCAGGAGTCCATTATCCCGCGAATGCTTAACCTCAGCGATCTTTGCTTTCCACGCGCCTTCGAAGTCACGAATTTGAGGAAATGCTGCCTCCAAGTCAGCCAGTGGATCGTTCGAGGTAAATGCGAGACTGTCGATGTAGCGGTTCAAGCGAACGCGTCCGTCCCAGGATTCGGTGAGCAACTGCACGAGAACGAACGAATAGGCGCGATAAAGTTCTCTCGCGGTTGAATCGAGCAATTCCCGGCGCTGCTCCAAAAATTCATGCAGAGAAATGATCCGCTGCGGCACCGAAATCGCGCTGACTAAAGAGACGCGATTCGGATTGAGCGCTGAGGCCGCAAGTAAACCGTCCACCAGCCAATTCGGCGGATCGACATAAACGTTCCCAGAGACGACTCCGGTTTGGTTTCGGTAAATCATTTCCAAAAGGACCACGCGCGCGAGTTCACGCTCGATTGCGACCGGACGCAGCTCGGGAGAAATCGCAAGATCGAGCTGCAGCTTGAGGCCAGCTTCAGTCTGGCTGAAGCGAAACGCCGCCGCCGGAATCTCCGGCACATTTACAGCTCGTGGTTGGAGATTGAGCACGACCGGAATTTTCCAAGAGTCACGGCGCTTTAAAACGGCGAGCAATTCGGCCTTCGCCCGCTCGGCCAGCGCTGAGATTGCACCACGATAACGAGCGTCTGCGCCGTAAATGATGAATTGCCCTGAGGGCGCGACACTCCGCTCTGATCGTTCTAAGCCGCTCATCTCGGAACGCAGAATTAGGAAAAAAATCGATGCAAGAATAAGACGGCTCGATGGAATGCTCACAAACGCTCGTCGCCAGATTAGTTGCAGGCGACCCGCGGTGGCGAGCACGATCGGCCTCGAATTTCCGATCGAAAAAAGTGAACTAGTGAGCTGCCGCGGGTGCAGTCGTCGTCGATGGAGTAATCGTCACGCTACCGTCATGAAAGGCCACACTGCCCATCTTGGCGAGCAATCTGCGCTCACGATCCAGCGCTTTCCAAAGGTCGGCAAAAATGATGTCGGCGAATTGCATGACAGCGGGATGAATTGGCATTCGGCCAATCCAACCGCCGTTATTGACCGCGGATATTTTTCCGGAACTCATTTCGACACGATACGACGAAAAGCTGTAAAGCGGATACCCGAAGCACGACCGCTCCCACCCGATCACGCACGTTCCTTCTTTAAACACGACCGCCGCGCGTTCAAAGTCCAGAACAGGGTTGTTTAACGCTTTCTTCTTTCCGGCTAGTCGGTAAGTCAAGTAAGCGTTGACATCCTGTTGTGAATAATTGAGCACGGCCGATTTCAGAATTGCATTTTCCAATTCGAGATCCATCTGCACCGGCGCAGAAACCTTTATTGGAGCCGGAAACTCTGGCGGCAGTGCCATCTGCACCAGACCGGCGGTCGCCGCCGCGGCCAACATCAATCTACCAGCGACGAAAAAATTCTGACGCGTCCGGCTCGGCCCCTTCATCATTTTCTGCAAACGCCGGTGCGTTTCCGCCGCATCGTCCACTTTTTTCTGCGTCACGACTCCTGAACGATCCAGCCGCTCGCCGCAATTGTGGCAGTAGATCCGCTGGGGCTCGTTCTCGCGCCGACACTCCGTGCAAATTACTTTCGTCGTCGTTGTCGTTGCTGGTGTCATGAAGCCGATTCCTTTTTCGGTTTAGTTGATGTTGTTGAGGGGGATGTTTTTGACGTTTTCGCGTCTTTGGCGGCCGCTGATTTCTCGCCGGCCGCGCTCGAAGGCGCCTCTTTCTTGGCGGCCTCCTGATATGCCTTGCTGCGATAATCGGTGATGTAAAAACCGGAGCCCTTGAAAATGATTCCCGCGCCAGTGCCAAGCAGCCGTTTCACCTTGCCGTGGCCCCATTTTGGCAGTCGGCAAAACTCTTTCGGGCATTGCGTGAATGGTTTGTCGCGCATCGATTGAAAGACTTCGAAGTTTTGGTCGCATTTCTGGCAGTGGTAATCGTAGGTCGGCATGGCGGGAGTAAAACCCGCGAAACTCTGGTTGGTCAAAAGCACAATTCAAGCCGCGCCCCGCCGCTAAGTTGCACCCTTGCCTCTCTTGACTTTGCCTGCCGGGCCGGTAGAGGGTTCGACCGAAAATTTTTTATGCGTTCACCATTTAATCGTTTGTTCCCGATATCGATCTTCGCCGCCTCGGCCCTCTTAATTTCCAGTTGTGAGGAAGACCAGCGGTATTCGGGCCAGACCCAATATCTTGGCGGAATCTACGGCAACCAGCCGACCTCCGGAGCGCCGGTCGACAATGTTTCCTATTGGGACGGCGACCACATCGGCGGAAAGCCTTCGGTTAAAATCAGCCTGAAAGAGCAACGCGCCTATTTTTACAAAAACGGAATGCTGGTCGGCATCTCGCAGCTGTCGACCGGTCGGGAAGGTTTGAAAACGCCGACCGGGACATTCTCGATTATTCAGAAAGACATCAACCACGTCTCCACGAAATACGGCGACTTCGTGGACGACGCCGGCAACGTTGTGAAACCAAACGTGGCTGTGAGCGATCCAAAACCGCCGGGCACGCATTTCAAAGGCGCGCCCATGCCATTCTTCATGCGCATCGTGGATGGAGTCGGAATGCACGCCGGCTACTTGCCCGGTTATCCCGCATCCCACGGCTGCATTCGAATGCCGGAGTTCATGGCCCAGGCCTTTTTCAAATCAGTCTCCACCGGAACTCCGGTAAGTATCGTAAATTAAGCGATCACTTTGAACCGTCGCCAAATCTCGGCGACCGTTCACGGTGGAAAAGGAGTTCGCCGCAGAATTGCTCGAGCGCGTCGCGCAATCCAAGCCGATCGCCCGCAAACTCGATCAGATCGCGAGGCAACGAACGCCGGTACAATTTTCCCACGTCGTCCAACCGGCGCACGCTTTTCTCAGCGGCGTCATCGCAAGAAAAGTTCAGAGGACGGTCTGGATCCTTTGCCCGAGTGTGCGCGCCCAGGATTCCGTCTACGAAACGTTGCTCAACTGGCTTCCAGGCGCGCAATTTCTGCCCGAAGCCGAGTTTGCCGCCGTCGAAAATGTGCTTCCCGATCCCGAAATCGCGGCTGAACGTCTCGCGCTTCTCGCAAAGATCGAGAGCGAACCGGGGCCGCACGTCATTGTCACTACTCGTGCGAGTCTTGACCAACCAGCGCCAACGCGTGGCACGGTGTCCGCCGCAACTTTGCAAATTAAACGCGGCAGCTCTCCAACGATGGAGCAGTTGCTTACAAAACTTGGCTGCGCCGATTACGAACGCGTTGCCCAAGTCACTACCCGCGGCCAGTTCGCCGTCCGCGGCGGAATCGTCGATCTTTTTTCCTGGCAGGCGCCGTTGCCGGTGCGCGTCGAATTCTTCGGCGACAATGTTGAATCGCTTCGCGAATTCGACATCGACGCCCAGACTTCCGTCCGCGACCTGCGCAAGATCGATGTTTTTCTTGGCGGCGCTGAAGACAAAACCGGGGTAGTTCGCGATTACATCGGCAAAGAGGATCTCACGATCGATCTCGAACCGGGCGAAAAATCTGACGCGCGAATTGAAATCAGCGAGGGCTGGATCGAGGAAGGTCCGGAGGATTTCAGCGCCGCGTTCCAGGATTGCGACGTCGGCGAATTCGCGGTGGGCGATTTTCTTCTCGCAGAAGCAAAGCGCGATCGATTCGTCAAACACTTGAGCGAATGGCGCAAGACCAATGCGCGCGTGGTCATTTATTTTCAGACCGAAGGCGAGATCGAGCGTTTCAAGGAATTGATCAGCGCTGACGCGCTGCAGGATGTCGATCTTGTCCTCGGCACGCTCGCGCGCGGATTTTGTTTTCCGGCTGTCAATCTTGTCATCCTGTCCGCCGCGGAATTGTTTGGTCGTTTCGCGCCGCACGCGCGCCGCCGTCTTTATCACGCCGAACGCCACCGGGCCCAAATTGATTTCAGCGAGCTCAATGAAGGTGATCTGGTTGTTCATCTCGAACACGGTGTCGGGCGGTTCGTCGGACTCTCGAAAATCCCGATGTCGACAAATGGGGAACAGGAAGTTTTGGCGCTTGAATTCGCCGACGAAGCAAAGCTCTACGTTCCGCTCGAGCAAGCTTATTTGGTTTCGCGGTACGTCGGCGTCGGCAAACGGTCGCCCGCGCTGAGTTCGCTGGCCGATTCAAAATGGGCGCGCGCCAAGAAAAGCGCCGCCGCATCCATTTTCGATTATGCGGGCCGAATGCTTACTGTTCAGGCAGAGCGCGAAACCGTTCCCGGCCACGCCTTCGGGCCGGATACGAAGTGGCAGCTCGAGTTCGAACATTCGTTTCCATTTCGCGAAACACCCGACCAGATGAGAGCGATCATCGACACGAAGATCGACATGGAACGTCCGCGGTCGATGGACCGCCTCATTTGCGGCGACGTCGGCTTCGGCAAAACTGAGGTGGCGATCCGCGCGGCGTTCAAATCAGTCATGGATGGACGCCAGGTCGCTGTGCTCGCGCCGACCACTGTGCTCGCGCAACAGCACTTCGAAGTTTTTCGGCAGCGCATGCTCGATTATCCGGTACGAATCGAGATGCTTAGCCGTTTTCGATCGCAGGGTGAGCAACGCAAAATCCTCGAGCTGCTTCGACAAGGCGGAGTCGACATCGTGATCGGAACGCATCGACTGATTTCCGGCGACGTTGTCTTTAAAGATCTCGGCCTTGTCGTTATCGATGAGGAACAGCGCTTTGGCGTTTTACACAAAGAGAAATTCAAAGAGCTGTTCAAGCTGGTGGACGTGCTCACGCTTTCGGCGACGCCGATCCCGCGCACGCTTTATCTCTCGCTCGTTGGCGTCAAAGACATGTCGACTATCGAAACGCCGCCACTCAATCGCTTGCCGGTCGAAACCATTGTCTGCGGCTACGACGAGCGGATCATTCGGGACGCCATCAATCGCGAGCTCGAGCGCCAGGGCCAGGTCTACTTTCTCCACAACCGCGTCCAATCGATCGAACGCGTTCGCGAAAAAATTGTCGATCTTGTTCCGAGTGCGCGCGTTGAAATCGCTCACGGTCAGATGGATTCCGACCAGCTCGAGGAAATCATGGCGCGTTTCGTCGTCGGAAAAATCGACGTGCTGGTTTGCACGACAATCATCGAGAGCGGCCTCGATATTCCAAACGCAAACACCATCATCATCGATCGCGCCGATCGCTTCGGTCTGGCTGATCTCTACCAGCTTCGCGGCCGGGTCGGCCGGGCCGAGCACAAGGCTTACGCTTATCTGCTGTTGCCGCGCGAGATGATGACAATCGGGGCCGCGCGCAAGCGGATCAATGCGATCAAGCAATACAGCTCGCTTGGCGCCGGTTTTCGCATTGCCATGCGCGACCTCGAAATCCGCGGCGCGGGCAGCATTCTCGGCACCGCGCAGAGCGGCCACATCATAGCCATTGGTTTCGATTTGTATTGCCAGTTGCTCAAGCAAGCAGTCGCCCAGCTTAAAGGCCGAAAATTTCAACCCCGGCTCGATGTCGATCTTAGAATCGATTTTGTAGCGACCAATGAAGCCGAATTCGCGCGGCTCGGGCCCGCGCAACGCATTTCCGCGTTCGTCCCCGCGAGTTACATCAGCGACACCGGTTTACGGATCAAAGCGTATCGCGAAGTCGCCGAGATCAGCACCCGCGAGCAGTTCGATCGCGTCCGAAAAGAATGGCGCGACCGATTCGGCAAGTTCCCGGAGCCGGTCAAGAATTTGTTTCTGCTGGGCGAAATCAAGTTGGCGTCCGCCAAAGCCGGCATCAGTCGGCTGGAAGTGCGCGAAAGAAAACTGATGCTCACCCGGCGCGGTGAATTTCTACTTGTCGACGGCAAATTCCCTCGTTTAGTTGCAACGCCCCCGCACCTCAGCGAGATCTTGGAACTAATAAAGAAATTTACATGATGCGCCCAATTTTCGTCGGACTGATCGCAGTCAGCCTGCTGAATTTTTCGTCAATCACCCGCGCGGCTTATGCCGCTCAGCCGGAACCGGAAGTGGTCGACGGCGTCGCGGCGGTAGTTAACGGCGACGTCATCACCTACTCGCAGGTTCGCGGCCTGGTCGGCCCGCGCGAAAAAGTATTGCGCGCCCAGTTCAGCGGCGATGAGCTCGTTAAGGCGGTCAAGGCCGCCCGCGAAGCCGCCCTCCAGGATTTGATCGATCGCCAGCTCATCATTCAGGCGTTCAAAAAGGAAAACTATCAGATTCCCGATCACTTCATCGAAGAACGGATGCACGACATTGTCCGAACTGATTTCGGCGGGGATCGCAACACCTTCATCAAGACGCTGGAAGCCCAAAACTACACCATGGGCGAATTCAAGAAGATGGAGTCCGAAAAAATGATCGTCCAGGCAATGCGGAGCAGGAATGTGAAGATCAGCACGATCGCTTCGCCTGTGAAGGTGGAAGAATATTACAAAACCCATCGCGACGAATTCACCAACAAGGAAAAAATCAAATTGCGCCTGATCATGGTCCCAAGCCGCGCCAGTTACGGCGAAGCAGCCGCCCAACGAGCGATGGCCGAAGAAATTTTCACCAAGCTCGTTAACGGAGCCGAATTCGATCGCATGGCCCAGCTTTATTCCGAGGACAGCACCCGCGAAAATGGGGGCGATTGGGGCTGGGTCGATCGCAACACGCTGGCCGGGCCACTCGAGAAAACCGCATTCTCGCTCGGAATCGGCAAGATCAGCAACATCATTGAGTTCAGCGGCAACTACTACATCCTCAAAGTGGAAGAGAAAAACGGCGGCGAAACCAAATCGCTCGCCGACGCCCGGCCCGACATCGAAAAGAAACTGATCCACGACGAAGCCCAAAAGCTTCAGGAAAAGTGGCTCTCCAGTCTCCGCTCAAAAGCCTACATCAAAACGTTTTAGCGCGAAGCGCCCTGTTCCACGTTCGTAGCGGACTTTTCCGGCCAGACTTCAGAGCTTGGTGATTAAAGCTCGCGCTTGCTCCGACATTGCGTGTTGCTGACAATGCGCTATGCGACTGCGCATTGGAATCACCCTCGGTGATTGTGCCGGGATTGGACCGGAGATTGTCGATCTTGCGTCGAAATCGGGGCGCGTTCCCGATTCAGCGGACTACGAAGTCATCGGCCGGCAGCCGAATTGCAGACCGGGCGAGCCGTCGATTGAAACTGCGCGCGCCGCTGCTGCCGCGCTCGAGGAAGCGGTCACCCGCGCGCGACGCGGCGAATTGCACGCGGTCGTGACTGGACCGATCCACAAAGCACGGATGTACGAAGCCGGCTTCAAATTTCCCGGACAAACCGAATTCTTTGCCGAGCGCTGCGGCGTAAAAAATTTCGCGATGTGTCTGACCGGCGGCAAGCTCACCGTCGCGCTCGTAACTAGTCACATTCCCGTCGTCAAGGTTCCGGACGCGCTCAAGCAAAGTGAAATCGTCCGTGTTGGACTGTTGCTCGCTAACTTTCTTAAGCCTCGCCTAAACTTGACCGTTTTAAACGGTCAAGTTCGAATTGCCGTTTGCGGATTAAATCCCCATGCTGGCGAATCCGGGAAGATTGGCCGCGAAGAAATCGAAATCATCGCGCCAGCCGTCGCGGCGCTGAAATCTGAAATCGGAAAGCTGCGAGTTGAGATTTCTGGACCGCATTCTCCCGACACTGTTTTTCATCGCGCGATTGAAGGCGAATTCGATGCCGTGCTTTGCATGTATCACGACCAAGGATTGATTCCATTCAAACTCCACGCGTTTCACAGCGGCGTGAACACAACACTCGGCCTGCCGTTCCCGCGAACTAGCCCTGATCACGGGACCGGGTTTGAGATCGCAGGCAAAGGAATCGCAAAGCCCGACAGCATGATCGCGGCGATTAACCTCGCGGTTAAGCTCGCGAATTCGACGAAAGCGAAATGAAGAAGTCGCACACCGCGCTGTTAATCGGTGTTGCGTTTGTTTTCATCTGGTCGGGAATCAATCCACACGATCGCCTGACCTGGTGGCTCGAAGTTTTTCCCGGAATCATAGGCCTGATCGTTCTAACCGCGACTTATCGGCGATTTCAATTCACCACGCTCGTTTACACTTTGATCGCGATTCACATTTCGATCTTGTGCGTCGGCGGGCATTGGACCTACGCGCAAGAGCCGATCTTCAATTGGTTGCGCGATCATTTTCACTGGAGCCGCAATCATTACGATCGGCTCGGCCATTTTGCGCAGGGATTGGTGCCGGCAATGATCGCGCGCGAAATGTTCATTCGGCTCCAAGTTCTGAATCGCAAACGCTGGATGCCGTTCCTCATCATCTCCATCTGTCTCGGGATCAGCGCGACCTACGAATTCATCGAATGGTGGAGCGCATTGATCGGTGGCGCGGCATCAACGGAATTTCTTGGAACCCAGGGCGACGTTTGGGACACGCAGGAAGATATGTTCATGTGTCTCATCGGCGCGGTCTGCGCGCTTTTGTTCATGCGACCGTGGCAAGATCGACAACTGCGCAAAATGGGAGCGCAACAATGAACGCGCGCGTCACTAAATACGCTTCGGTTTTCAACATCGGGCTCCAGAACACGTTCGTTTATCGCTGGAATTATTTTTTGCGCGCGGCCTTCGGTTTAATCCCGCTCGCCGGCACCGTGTTTCTCTGGCGCGCGATTTTCAACGAACGCGGCGGCGGTCTCCACGGCTACGACTACGGCTCGATGGTCTATTATTACCTGCTCATGATCCTGGTCAGCAATCTGGTCACGCCGACCGAGGACGAATGGCAAATCGCCGCCGACATTCGCGAAGGCCAGATCAACGCGCTCCTGACCAAGCCGATGAGTTATCTCGCTTATCGGTTCAGTATTTTTTGCAGCGGCCGGCTCGTTTACACCTTCGTCACCCTGCCGCCGATCGCGCTCATCTTTCTCTATTTCCACAACTACATCACGTTCCCGCACGATCCGCTCACTTACGTGCTCGCAACGTTGTCGATGTTGATGGCGGCATTCATCCAATTCTTCATCACCTATTCGCTCGCGATGATGGCGTTCTGGATTTTAGAAATCACCACCATCGTGTTCATCGTTTACTCTTTCGAATATTTCCTCGGCGGCCAAATGTTCCCGATCGACATCATGCCGGCCGGAGTCCAGGCCGCGCTGAAATGGATGCCGTTTTATTACGAACTGTTTTGTCCGGTCGCGATTTTTCTCGAGCGCTTGAAAGGCGCCGAGCTCTGGCAAGCGCTCGCGATCCAAACCGGCTGGCTGTTTCTCACTTGGTCAATCGCCCGAATGATGTGGCACCGCGGCTTGCGTCATTATCAAGCGGTTGGCGGCTAAATGGCTATTTCTTAGCGGGCTCTCGCGAAACTACGCGCCACGCATGGTTTGCGAGATTCCAAGCGATCACCGCGCCACTTTCCTCTTCCAAGCCCCATCCGACCGAAACAAGAAGATCGTCCCCTTTCCATTCTTTGAACTCTGCCGTGATTGGGTTTGGTTCCTCGATTTTTCCTTTTGGGTGAAGCAATTTGATCAATTCGGAACGCGTCAGTTTCTGAACACCGTATTTGTGCTGCCAAATCCACACACTGGTGGCGCGACGACTGATCGAAACACTTAGAGCGACTGCCTCCTTCGTCGGATGCCAGAGAGCCTCATCTTGACCGATCGGGCTATTGCCACCGAACAACCAAGGCGGCATTTCTGAGTCGCGAACGGTGGAAGCCGACCAGCCGAGCAATTCTTCAGTGTAAGTTGTCGTGTCGATCAAACATGGGAAGCCGCGCCGTTCATAAAGGATCCATCGGCCATTCGGACTCCGGGAGAACATTTTTGAATCATAACGTCGTGTGAGAAGTCCGATTGCGCGCTCGGCCATGTTCTTTTCGTCTTCAAAGTCAACTTCCGATCGCAAATTATGCTCGAGCGCGTTCACGTAACTTTCGGATTTGTCTTTTGGAACCTGCCACCATCGACTTCCGATCGCGCGCGCAGCGAGTCGTCGGATAGAATTCCCTTCGTCCGAAAGGAGCGGAAGCATTGCTTCGGGTATTTTCGAATCGAGCGACGTCAGTAGCTCCCGCAGCGCAGCGATCCGCACGTCGGCGTCTTTGTCTTTTAACTGCGGCAAATAGATGTCGGTGGGATTAGTCGTCGAGCCCGAGATACAAAACGCGACAATTACCAGTCCAATCGCTGCGATCAGTGTCGAAATCTGTTGTTTGTTGCTCACGTCTAGATCGCTAGCTTAGAAAAGTTCTACGGGCGAAGACAAGCGCCTCTAAAACTCTTCGGACTTGTCTGCGTATGGAACACGGCGCCACGCTGTGCTTACGGTCGAGCGCTCGAATGAAACCTTCGGTTTTGCCTCAAGAATTTCCACAAGCGTATGATCTAAAGCCGCGACCTCTTCCAACGACCATACGATTCCATCGTTGGTATCGTGAGCTTCGACGCCGCACAGGAATTGCCATGCGCTGTCCTGCCACTCGAGTGGAACATCGCGCGTGGCGCGCAGAATCGGACGTTCCGGATACGAAACGTGTTTGCAGATGACCGCGCCGCTACGTCTCAAGTCCTCGTAGCTCATCTGTCTTCACTTGGTTGTCGGTAAACCGGCGGCTTTCCAGGCTTTGAAGCCGCCGGCCATGGAACGGACGTTCTTGTAGCCCATCTTTTGCAAACTCTCGGCCGCGAGCGCTGAGCGGCCGCCGCCGCCGCAATGACAGATGATCGTCATGTTGCGATCGGGAAATTTTTCTTCGACTTCCAGTTCAACCATTCCGCGGCTCATGTGAACCGCGTCCGGGATGTGCGATTCGTCGAACTCGTCTTTCTCGCGAACATCGACAATCACCACCTCGCTGCTCTTCGCTTTCTGCGCGGCGTCGGTCGGCGAAATCTCGGTGATGTTCTTCTTCGCGTCCGCGACCAAATCCTGAAAACCCTTGTGTTCACCCATCCCCGAATTTCAACCACGAATAAACACTAATAAACACGAATCTCAGAGATATCTCAGGAACGCAAGAAAGCAGGAAAGGAAATGTAAATGTTCCTGAGTTCCTGCTTTCCTTAGAGATCAATCACTCGTAGCGAAGCGCTTCGATTGGATCGAGCGCCGCGGCTTTGCGCGCAGGGTAAAAGCCAAAGAAAATTCCGACCGCGGCGCTGAACAGAAAAGCGATGACGATCGAGCTGATCGAAATCAGCGTCGGCCAGTGCGCGTAGCTCGAAAGGATCTGTGAGAACCCGATTCCCGAAATAATTCCAATTATGCCGCCAACCGAACTGAGAGTCACCGCTTCGATCAAAAACTGCATGAGAATGTCGCTTCCGTGCGCACCCACGGCCATACGCGTGCCGATCTCGCGCGTTCGCTCGGTCACACTCACGAGCATGATGTTCATAATTCCAATTCCGCCGACCACGAGCGAGACGCCCGCAATTGAACCGAGGAGAACTGTCATAACCGCGGTCGTCGCGGTCGCGGCATCAGCAATCTCCTCTTGATTGCGCACGGTAAAATCGTCGTCGCGTCCCGGGCGAATGTTGTGACGTTGCCGCAGCAACGCGATGATTTGCTGTTGCGCGGCTGCAATCTCTCCGCTCTGGCCGACTTGAACATTGATATTGCGCAGCGTCGTCCCGCCAATCACGCGCTTCATCGCGCTGGTGTAAGGCATAATCACGATGTCGTCCTGATCGACGCCCTGCGTGCTCAACCCTTTCGGCATCAGAACACCACTGATCGCGAACGGCACGTTCTTGATCCGCAAAATCTGGCCAACCGGATCTTCGTTACCGTAAATCTGCGATGCGGTCGTTTTGCCAATGATGCAAATCTTGTTTGAGCTACGCACGTCCTGGTCCGTGAACGGCGCGCCGTCGGCGAGCGGCCATTGCCGAATGTCCAGATAGTCGGCCGACTCGCCGTAAATTCGGGTGAACCAATTTTGATTACCGGCCGCGACCTGCGTCGTCGAAACAACTTCCTCGCTAACCGCGATCACGCCCGGCACCTCACGCCGGATCGCTTCTGCGTCTTCAATCTTCAATGTACCTGCGCCGCCCCAACCGGTGCGAATGCCGCTCGAAGTTGTGCTGCCGGAAAAAATAAGAATCACGTTTTGGCCGAGACTTGCGATCTGGGCTTCGACCTGCGCTTTCGCGCCGTTGCCGATCCCAACCATCGCGATGACCGCCGCCACGCCGATGATGATGCCGAGCGCGGTCAGCACCGAACGCATTTTATTCCGGCGCAACGCGCGCAATGCGATATTCAATGTTGATCCAACTTTCATGCTGAAGTCTCCGAATCGATCGGCGCGATTTTCTCCAGCTCGGTCGTGGCATCGAACCGCTGAGTGACATTGAAATCTCTCAAGATCACGCCGTCACGCATCACCACGTTGCGCCGCGCGTACGAGGCAATGTCCTGTTCGTGCGTAACCATGATGATGGTGATGCCGCGTTTGTTGAGTTCCTGGAAAATTCCCATGATCTCGACGCTGGTCCGGCTGTCGAGATTTCCAGTGGGCTCGTCGGCGAGCACGACTTCGGGATCGTTCACCAGGGCGCGCGCAATCGCGACGCGCTGCTGCTGGCCGCCGGAAAGCTGACTCGGGTGATGATCTTCGCGGCCGCCGAGCCCGACCGATGCCAGAACTGCGTCGGCTTTTTCGCGTAACTGGGCGTTGGTCAGACTGCGCGTGCCATAAAGCAACGGCAGCTCGACATTTTCTCGCGCGGATGTTCTTGGCAACAGATTGAAACTTTGGAAAACGAAACCGAGTTTGTGATTGCGAATATCGGCGAGCTGATCGCGATCTAGGGCGGAAACATCCGCGTCGTCCAAAACGTAGTGGCCGGAAGTAGGCCGATCGAGACAGCCGAGAATATTCATCAACGTTGATTTGCCCGAACCGCTCGCGCCCATCAACGCGACAAATTCGCCGCGCTGAATCTCAAGCGATACGCCGCGCACTGCGTGAACATCGACATCGCCGGTGTGATACGTCTTGTGAACGTCGACCAATTTGACGACCTCGCCGTTCTTCATTGTCGATCTTACGGAAATCTTCGTTGCTGGCCGCTGAACGGATTCGCCGGCGGCGAACTCGATGAAGCGGGCGATGTCAGTTCCGCCGTCACAACGTTGTCGCCTTCTTTCAAACCGTCAGTGACTTCGGTCACGATTCCGTCGCTAATCCCGGTTTTGATCTGGGCCGGTTTCGGTCTTGCGAACGACAAGACGTAAACCGTCCGCTCAGGCTTACGCTCGCGCGCACCGGCCGGACGCGCCCCCTGCCCACCTGGAGTACCTGCGGGTCGAGGTTGAGACGGCGCAGTTGCAGCCGACGCATCGGGTGGGCGAAAACGCAGCGCCGCGTTCTTGAGCTGAAGCACGTTGTCCTTGTGCGCGATGATGATTGAAACGTTGGCCGTCATTCCCGGCTTCAGTTTCAGATCCGAATTATTAACTCCGATCACCGTGTCGTAAGTTACAACGTTTTGGACCGTGATTGGCGCGTTGCGGACCTGCACAACCTTCCCGTGAAACGTGCGCGTCGGAAATGCGTCCACGGTAAAATCGACATCCTGCCCGACTTCGACCGCGCCGACATCAGCTTCGGCCACGTTCGAGTCGATCTGCATTTTCGTAAGATCGTTCGCGATCTGGAAAATCACCGGCGCTTGCAAACTCGCCGCCACGGTCTGGCCGACATCGACACTGCGCGAAATTACGACGCCATCGACCGGCGAAGTGATCGTGCAATGCTCAAGGTCGGCTTTCGCTTTATCGAGCGCGCCCTGTTTGATTTTCACGCCCCCTTCCGCTTGATGAAGAGCCGCCACGGCTGAATCAAGGTCCTGCTGTGACGAATTTTTTTGCTTAAACAATTGCTCTATGCGCGTCGCATTCACCTTTGCCAACTCGAGCGCGGCCTGCGCAGTCGCGAGGTCTCCTTCGGCTTGCGTAACCGCGGCTTGAAATAACGCCGGATCGATCTGCGCGACCGTCTGGCCAGCTTTTACCTCGGAATTAAAATCGGCGAAAAGCTTTTGGATATTGCCGGAGACCTGGCTGCCGACCTGGACGTTCACCACCGGATTCAACGTTCCCGTCGCGGTAACGAGCTGCGTGATCGGTCCGCGGGTAACCGTGGCGGTCTGATAAGCCGAAGCGCCACTCGAGGTGCATCGCCGAACGACGAAAAAAATGACGAGTAGCGCGACAATGATCGTGGCCAGTGGCAGAAAACGTTTCATGTAGGGTCGAATTTGACTTGGGCTTTAATTAAAATGACTACCAGACGTGCTCCGGCGTTACATCGACATCTATTCCATCATGCTTCGCAACTCGCTCATCCGCGAGTTGAGTTTCAAAGCGAACTTTCTCCTTTGGATGCTGGTGGAAGTGCTTTGGTTCGTCGGCCAGATCGTTTTCTTCTCCATTATCTTCGCCAATGTCGACCGCATCGGCGATTGGACAAAATGGGAAGTCGTTTTGCTCGTCGGCACTCACCAAATGATCTCGCAGCTTTTCCAGGCGTTCTTTTTCGTCAACGTAGCCAACATCCCTGAGCTGGTGCGCACCGGGAAACTGGATTCGCTCCTCGTCTTGCCGATCGACAGCCAATTCGCCGTTTCGACCAAACAGTTCGGCCTCGACAGCATCGTGAACGCGGCGGTAGGCGGCATGGTGGTCGGCGTTTCACTTTCGAAACTCGGGATCATTCCAACGCCAATGTCGATCTTGCTCTACCTGATCGCGCTTTGTTTCGGAGTCGCGGTGCACTATTCGATCATGCTCAGCCTGGCGGCGGTCAGTTTTTGGATCGTGCGCGCGCAAGGGCTGGTTTACGGCTACTTCAACTTCCTCAACATCGCGCGTTATCCGGATTCAATCTTCCCGCGCCTCTTCAAGTTCATCTTCAGCTGGATCGTGCCGGTCGTTGTCGTTTCCAATGTGCCCGCGCGATTGCTAGCCAAGTCTTTCGATCAACCATTTGGGCTTATGTCGAAGCTGGTTATCGCTTCAATGGTCATCTTTTGCCTTTCTCGCGCGTTTTGGTCGTTTGCTTTGAAGCGATATTCCAGCGCCAGTTCGTAAAATCGTTGAATCAAACGCCTCATAGGGTCGTCAAATCTCCCCTTGCGCCCTTTGGGAATTGTTCTTAATTAAGCCTCCGTTTTTCCGGCGCCCGACTGCTGGGGCGCCTTTTGAATTATGGCCACACCAAAAAAGAAAAAAGTCTCCTCCAAGAAAGCCGCTCCGCGAAAAGCGAAGCCGGCCCGCAAAGTTTCTGCCAGGAAAGCCATCGCCAGTCCCAAGGCGGCATTGCTGAGCAAGAACCATCATGAGCGCAAGCTGACTCCCTTCGTGCGCAAACAGAAGGAGAAGCTCTTGAATCTGCGCGACGCCATGGTCGATTCCATGGCCGGAGTGGCGCAGGACACGCTTCGTTCACGAGCCGAAGGCAGCGAAGCCTCCGCCTTCGGAATGCACCAAGCCGACGCTGGCTCGGATGCCTACGACCGCGATTTCGCGCTGAGCCTGCTTTCACAGGAACAAGACGCGCTTTACGAGATCGATCAGGCGTTGAAGCGGATCGAGCTCGGCACTTACGGGATTTGCGAGATGTCGAACAAACCCATCCCGCACGCGCGCCTGGAAGCGATCCCGTTCGCGCGGTTTACCGTTGAATGCCAATCACAGCTTGAGAAACAGAACAAAGCGTCGCGCACCCGCCAATCGGTTACCTCTCTCTTTGGTTTGACCGATGATGAAGGCGGCGACGGCGAGAGTGAAGAATCTGAAGCGACGCCGGCGCAGGAATCGAAAGAGTAACCGCGATGGCCCAGGAAATCGTCACCCTCGAGTGCACCGAAGCGAAAGCGCTGGGCAAACCGGTTTCGCGGTACATGACCACGCGTAACAAGAAAAGTCCGCGCACGCCGAACCGGCTCGAGAAAAAGAAATACAATCCGCATCTGCGTAAGCACACGCTTCATCGCGAAACCAAATAACGATCCATGCAACCCAAAACCGCCAAACGCCGCTCCGCATTCCGCCGCGCCAACCGCACTATGCCCCGGCGCCGGATCGACATCTCGATCGAAGCGATCGACTACAAGAATCCCGACCTGCTGAAGAAATTCGTCACCGAGAGCGGCAAAATTCTTCCTCGCCGCGTCACCGGCATGCCGGCCCATTTACATCGGAAGATCACCCGCGAGATCAAACGCAGCCGCTCCGTGCTGCTAATGAAATAGCGCGCCCGAATTGCAGGGCGGACGATCCTCCGCTACGCTTTCCGCGTTTTCTTGCCTTCGTCGATCAGTTTCCAGAATTCGCGCGTTCCGCCGAGCGCCTGATCCTCCGAACCGGGAAGTTTGCTGCGGAAAAGAAAATCGCGAAACGTGTTTTTGTGCAGGACCCGATGAATGGTGATTCCTTCCGGCGTTTGCCCGAAATAGATCCGGTAATCTTTGGCGCGGTAGCGATATAACTTCTTTCCTTCTCGCTCGATCACGCCGAAATGTTTGGAATCGAGGCGGTCGAGATCTTCCGGCAAGATTTGAAACTCGGCGAGCAGATCCAGCTGCATTTTCTTCGGCAACGCCGACAACTCAGCCGCGCTTAGTTCGTTGAAAATGATCTGGAACATTTCTTCTAAACAAACACGCGCTTCACCCTCTGGCCAACGCGCGTTGTGATTTCCCAAGTAATCGTTCCCGCCTTGTCACTCAGTTCGACACACAGAATTTCCTCGTCGCCTTGGCGACCCATTAACACCACTTCGTCGCCAACATCGACATCGGGAATGTGCGAAACATCGATCACCATCAAATCCATCGTCACGCGGCCGAGCAACGGGCAGCGTTTACCGCGCACGAGCATGTTTGCGTCAACGTTCGACAAATGCCGTGGATAACCGTCGGCGTAGCCGGCGGTTAGCGTCGCGACTCGCATCGGTTTCGGCGTGATGAATGTGCGTCCATAGCTGATCGACGCTCCTTTCGGCACATCACGAATCAGTCCGATCCGCGTTTTCCAAGTCATCGCCGGCTTGAGTAGCTTCTGAAATTCCGGTAGCGGCGAAATGCCGTAAAGAATGATTCCCGCGCGCACTATCTCGTCGACGGTTTCGTTGAACCCAAGCGTGCCAGCACTTTGCAGAACGTGCGCTTTGTAACCACCGGGAACAGCAGCCCGCAATTGCTCAATGAGTTTTCGGAAACGAATCAGCTGATCTTTGGTGTATTCCGGATCGACATCTGAAACCGGCATGTGCGTCGAAATGCTATGGATGTCGACCTTCGGTAACGACGCGACCCGCTTGAAAATCTCCACTGCTTCTGTCTCCACCGCGCCCATGCGCCCCATGCCGGTATCGACTTTGAAATTCACCAATGTCTTGCCGATGCGATCAAGCCTCTGTGCTTCGTCGAAGGTTGAAATCGTCGTAATGAAGCCGCGTTCAACAATGGTCGGCATTTCCTCCGGAAGCGACGGACCTAGAATGATCACTGGCAGATGAAATCTTTCGCGGAGCGCCATCGCTTCCTCGAGATTTGCGACGCCGAATAATTGCACTTGTTCGGCGAGCGTTTCGGCAACCCCCATTAATCCGTGGCCGTAAGCATTCGCTTTCACCACCGCGAGCATTTCGGCCGAGCCGATTCGTTCGCGCACGACCCGCCCATTGTGACGCAACGCGCGCCGATCAATCTCAGCCCAGCAACGATAATTCTGCGTCATTTCTTTGGAACAGTGATGTGTGGCTCGCGTAAATAGATCGGTTCCAGCGGCGGTAGCATGAAGTTTCGTCTCGAATCTGCGGCCAACTGCGCGAGGATTTTTGCCGAAGGATAACGCAGCTCAGCGCGCTCGAATTGCGGAAGTTTTTCAGTGGTAAAGAGGGACATCTTCCTATCGAGCTTATCCAACTTTTCGCGCAATTCAGCTTCGCTCATCAAAGTTGGCCCTTCGGCCAGATTATTGTCGTCAACACGCGCGAAGAAAAATGTCTGGCGCCGCGCGTCGCCGATGATGCAATACTCCGTCGTGTCGCATTCCATCGCGCAGATCGACGGAAAGCCGATCAATCGCGCCTGCGACGCGACGTGCAAACCAATCGCCGCCGAAATCGCAATTCGGGTTCCGGCGTACGAACCCGGTCCAAGACCGACAATGATTGCATCTGGCTTTGCAAATTCCTTCTGCACACCAGCCAAATGTTCGAAGAACGGACCGGAATTCTTTCGATCGTTCGGCCATTCGCGATGAAATTTGAAATTATCATCTTCGAGCAGCGCAATGCTCCCGCGTGCGCTGGAGAGTTCGAGCGCGAGGATTTTCATTTGGCTGTGATCGCGCGCTGGGCTTCGGATTTTGTTTCAAACGCGATCCAGCGCGCATTTTCAGGAATTAAATCGGGAAAACGATCGGCCCATTCAATCATCGAGACACCGTCACCATAGAAATACTCATCGAGCCCCAGCCGCTCCGCCGACTCTTGATCTTCCACGCGAAAGAAATCAAAATGATAAATCGGCAACCGGCCGCCGGAATACTCGTGGAGCAACGTAAATGTTGGACTAGTCGCCGGTATGGTCACGCCAATGGCTTCGGCTAGACCTTTAACGAATTGGGTTTTGCCGCTGCCAAGTTCACCAACAAGCGCGAGCACGTCACCAGGTTTGACGGTTCCGGCAAACTGTTGGCCGAACGATTCGGTTTCGCCCGGGCTATTGGAAATGAACGTAGCCACGGGGCAGAAGTTGAGATGTTGAGTTGTTGCCACGTTGAGCAAGAAAACCAATGCGAGTAAGCGGAAGTTTAGGGAATTTCTTGCGCCAAGCTCGCTCCAGCCGCGCGCGGTCGCGCGGAGAGATGGCAAACAGAAGCTCGTAATCTTCGCCGTCGGAAATTGCGTTGTCGATCTTAGCGTCCGGAGCGAGCGGCAATGAGTCCTTATCGATCTTGAAACCGAGCCTGCTCGCTCTCGCGAGCCGCGGAAGATCAGCGCCAAGGCCGTCGCTCAAGTCGATCATCGCGCGGACTCTGAAATTTTTCGTCAGCCAGCGCGACGCTTCGATCCGCGGGACGAAGCGAAGGTGTTTTCCGCGCAACGATCCGCCGAGCTTTCCAGTGACAAATAAATCGTCGCCCTTTCTGCCACCGCGACGCGAAACCCAGCGGTTTTTTTCGACAAATCCGGAAACGCTGACTGAAATCACAATCGCCCCCCGCGTGGCGCTGGTTTCGCCACCGACAATCGTGACATCGAATGGCGACGCCGCGCGTTTCAATCCGCGATAAAGTTTTTTGACCCATGATGTCGATCTTGTCGCGGGCACGATCAGCGTGACGAGCGCGAATCGGGGCACCGCCGAGACCGCGGCGAAATCGCTTAATGGTCGCATCATCGCTTTCCAGCCGACCAGCTCGGGATCGGTCGTCGGTTGAAAATGAATCTTCTCCACCACGCAATCGGTTTTCAACACGAGCAGATCTTTGGCGCCGGAAAATTCAACGACCGCGCAATCGGCGCCGATTAGTTTGCGCGCGGCCGGCAACTCGGCGAGCAACGAAGCGAGCAGCGCGTCTTCACCGACCTCGCCCAGGCGAGCCCGTCCCCTGGCGGAACGGCGACGTCTCATTGCTTAAGCGAGTCGGGAAAGGCGAGAAGGATCAATTGCGTGGAATTGAAGACAGCGTGCATCGTCATCGAAACAAGGATCGATCCGCTCCACTCGTAGGCAAGAGTGAAACAAATCCCGAGGACGAACAACGGCAGGGCCGATGGCAAATGGGTATGCGCGGCGGCAAAGAGCAGCGCGTTAAAAACAAGCCCGATGGCAATGCCGAAATAGCGCCGAAGCACACCATAAATGAAAAACCGAAAAATGAATTCCTCAGAGATCGGCGCGACCACTACCGCCAGAACAATTATGGCGACCCGCTGTTGGATCGATTGCGAGCTGTTGAACAGATCGACAATCTCCTGCTTGCTCGAGCCGCCGCGAAAAATGGTTTGAGTAATACCCTCGGCCAGGCCAATCAACGGCGCTGCCGAGAGCAATAGGACGATGCCAGTGCTGATCGCGCGTTTGAGGCTCGTCCTGGAAAATCCAGCCAGCGTATCGATGTCGATACGGCGCAGTTTCAAAAACGCAGCGATGAAAAGAACGACGAAAAGCGTGAAGAGAAGGTTGGCGATCAGATCGCGGCTGGTTAATCGAATGGACGAGTGGCCGGCAGCAGCATTGATGTTGATCAGGACAAACAAGATCAGTGCGGCAGCCAGAAACATCTCTGGCACTCCAAAGGTGCGGACCGGCAGTGCACCTGGCGCGGGGTCGATTGTCGTTCTTCGGGTGCTGATTTGCCGGATCAGCGTCAGATAAACCGCGAGACCCGCCAGAACGAGCAGGGCAATGAGAAGATTTGCAATCGCGCTGGAGAAAGCACCGGCGAACATTTTTCCCTGCCACTACGGAGCGTAAAAGCTCGGCAGAAAATAGGCGCGGCCGCTCTCGAGCCTCGGCACAAGCTCCTTCGGCAATTCGAGGATGAGTTTCGAATCGCCGCCGAACTCTCCAAACGCCCGAAACAATCGGAAAAAACTAAAAGGCGGGCCGTATTTCACGACCGTGGCTTCAGGCGCGTTGCCGAGCTGTTTCGCCTTGGCATAGGCGTCTTCGATCTGTCCGAGACCGTCGATCAACTTGTTGTTCAAGGCGTCTTTGCCGGATAGAATTCGGCCGTCGGCAATGGTGTTGCGCAACGTTTCAGCCGACAGACCGCGTTCCCGGGCGACGATTCCAAGAAACTTGTCGTAGCTCTGCATTACGAAACTTTGGATCAGCTCGCGTTCTTCCGGAGTCATTGGCCGGGCTCCGTTCAAGATGTCCTTGAACTTGCCGCTCTTAAAAACCACCGAGGCCAACCCGATTTTATTGAAGAGCTGCTCGTAATTGAGGGTTTGAATAATGACACCGATGCTGCCCGTGATGGTGGTTTCGTTGGCCATTAAATACTTGCCACCGCAAGCGACGTAATAACCGCCCGAGGCAGCCAGCGACTCCATATAGATCACCACTGGCTTGCGCGCGCGTGCTTTGACTACGGCGTTATAAATCTGGTCGGAAGCGGTCACTTCGCCGCCGGGCGAATCGATTTCGAGCACGATCGCTTTCACGCGGCTGTCTTCGCGGGCTTGCTGCAATGCCAGCCGCAGGTCGTCCACCATCGATTCGCTAACGCTCCCGGGAATCGAACCGCTGATCAGGCCGCGCAGGCTGATCAGGGCAATGCGGTCGGGAACAAGGCGAGTCCCCTTTTGGACAATGATTTCGCGGAACCGTGGGACCGGTTCTTCCACCCGCGTGCCGGTAGCAAATCCGCGAAAGGCGGCCATCGCCAGCACGAAATTGATGAAGACGCTGGCACACAGCGCTACGAACAAAAAGATGCTAAGACAACCGAATTTACGATCAGCCATGCGTGAGGGCTCAAACTGGCGGAAAACTAGATCCGGCACAAGGGGTTTTCGCGCGGCAATCCGTCGGAAACGTCACGAAAATGTTGCCGGGAAGGCATTTGCCAGAACGCTCGCTCACTCTACGGTAACTGGTCTGGAAGCTGCTGGGGTTATGAGGGACTTTATGAATAGCAGCGATCATGTTGCGGTGGGCGAATCCGCCGTGCGCCGCGTCAAAAAAACGAAGGCTAAAGCGCGATCTCGCAATCGCGGCCGAAACGGTAAAGGCGCTGAGGCGAAGACCGATCCGGCGACGACTATGGCCGCTGCCGGCACGCTCACCCGCACCAAAGCGTTGTTACTCGCCGCCCTTCGGGTTTGGGAACTAAAGCACCGCATCCGCGAGTGAGCGTCGCTCACCGTAATTCGGTTGCATCGTTAAATCAGAAGATAAATTTTCGATTCTCGATTCACGAATTTCAATTCAACGGTGCACCCTTGACGTAGATTTCTTTCGGCGCGGTCGGGAAATATCCTAGAAGCGCCGGACAAAGCCAGCCCTCCATTTTCGACGAGAAGGGCATTCATTTGGCGATTGAATCTAACGCTGGATTTTTCCTGCCGCGAAGCGAGATATTCAACCTTCAGGCGCCCGTAGCTCAGCCGGATAGAGCAGCGGATTTCTAATTCAAGCCTAACGAGTTGCGCAGATTTTCACCGCGTTGCACAGCGTGTTTCTCATAGGTGAATCTAACGAACCCACTTTGCAAAGTGCGTCGCCGAATTGCGCAGTTTACCAGCAAAAAATCAGCCCAACGTAGAAGCGACCGTGAAAGACAGCCTCGCGCGCGCGTGGAGTTGTTGCATCAAGCCGCTCTCATCTGTCTGGGGAAAGCGCGCTTACGCATCGCAAGCTCACAAAGGGCGCTCTCTAACCTATCGATCGCCGCCGTAATGGGCCATTTCGTTCTGACGTGCGCAAGCGAGCCCACACGAAGTTCACGAGCTAAAACCGGATCATCAAGTAGGCGTTCAATCGCGAGGGCTAAACTCCTCGGATCGGCGTTCTCTACAAGCAAACCGTTAATTTGATGTTGAACAGTCTCGCGTACACCCCCTTCGGCAATCGCGACAACAGGCGTTCCGCAGGCGTTTGCCTCCAGCGGTGACAGTCCAAAAGGCTCGAGCCGGGATGTGTATATTAGCATAGCTGCCCGAGAGAGAAGAGAGCGTATCTCTGAATCGGTAACACCTATCTTTAAAGTCAAGCGAACCCCAGATTTGTTCGCTATTCTTCTAAGTTCCAATTCGTATTCCGGCTCCGCAAAGCTACCAATCCAGACTAACTCAGGGCGCTTACTCTCTGGGATATAGCCCAACGCCTTAATTGCTCGATCCGGTCCCTTAGCGTAAATTAGGCTCCCAAATCCCAGAACAAACCTCTCGGAAGCTTCTCCGCTAGGCTTAAAATGATTAGTGTCGACTCCGAGATAGCAGACGGTGGCGTCGAGACCATAAGCGCGCAGCACACTCTCTCGGCTGAAGAACGAATTAACGAGGATCAAGTCAAATTGACTAGCGTTTGCAATTTCCTCCCGCATTTGGATGCGATGGGCTTGAATGCGAGCCAAATCGCGTAAACGCCCCCACAGGTATCGGATTAACCGATCATTCTTTCCGAGTGATTCGGGCGCGACCCACGGCAACTTTGGAGTGGCCTCATAATTCCTTCCGAGTGATTCGGGCGCCAGCCACGGCAACGGTGGAGTGGCCTCATAAAGCGAACGAAAAGGCTCCTGGAGATAAATCGCGCTCGGAAGATTGGCATACCGGGCGATCGGACTGGTGCGGAAGAGTCGGCAAGAACCTGCAAAGAGAACGTCGAACCCTCCTCTGCCGATCTCCGTTGCGCATCGAGCACAGTGCTGATCCATGGCCGCGAGTTGCGCTGTTGTCGTTGCATACGTGTTGCCCAGCACCCGACCGATTGTTCGAGGTGCCGGATCAAGCGAAACCACATGCTCGCGGATCAAACTACATAGCGGCAAAAAGGTTCGGTCGGCAGTTGGAGGGCACCAAGCCTCGACAATATGACCGCGCTGCAAGAGTCCTTTGACGTGGTCATGGAGTGCACGTTTCCCGCCTCCGCTCGGGAGATTATGCCAGACCGCAATCTTCACAAGTGGATCTCAGCGCGGGACTTTAAGTGTGTCAAAATATTAATCAAATCCAGGGCCACCCGACGCATTGGTGCTACACTGTAAATCAGAATTAGTCCGGCGATAAGGCCGACCGGAATACAGATGAATAACTGTAGTAAGGGCGCAGAGTCGGCCAGCGCAAGGCGAGCCAGATACGTGGCCCCACACGTCACTGCCCACAGCGGCAAGTAGCGCAGAATTCCAATCCACAAATCAGTGGTGGAAACCGGTCCTTGCCGGCCGGCGAAATAGTAAAGAACTGGCAGCGCCACTACGAGTCCAACAGCGCAAGAGGCGATCGCCACCCCGGCGGGTCCGAACGGAAGCCCAATGACAAAAGAGACAAAAACAATCCCTGACATGAGGGAACTCGTAAACAACCAACTTTTGCCGCGGCCCTGACTCGCGAACAACCAGGTTGCCGCCGCCGCTGACGGACTGCAGAGGGCGCCGAAAGCAAAGGCGGCAAAAATGACCGCAGCGTGTTCCCATTTCGGACCGAGAATGACGAGAGTTATCGGACGAGCAAGCGCAAACAACAACCCGGTTGAAAAGAGACTCGCCAGTGCCATTGCCTCGTATACTCGAAGGAATGTGTTGCGGTAACGTTGCGGTTGGGCCTGCACACGACAAAGAACTGGCACGAAAACAGAACCAATGGGAGCGAGGAATTGTTCCAAAGGACGGTTCAGTAAAGCAGCTGCTCTCGTATATAGGCCTACCGGACCCGATCCATAAAATCGACCAATCAACATTGCGTCAGCTCCTCTCGCGAGCGAATAGATCAAACCACCGATGGCGAGATTTGCGCCGAAACTCACAAGCGGCCGTATTCCACTGCCACGGGAAGGCGCCTGCGGCCGCCAGGGAATAGCAAACCACGTAAGCGGAACCGCAACAGCTACCGTGACAAGGTTCGAGAAAACCAAGGCCCAGTAGTTGTGACCAAGCCAGGCCATGCCGAGACCAACTACTACGCCAACTGCCATTGAAGTTACCTGAATGAACGCCACGGCCTTGAATCGCATCTGACGGTTCAATAGAGCTGTGTGCTGAATAGTAAGACCGCTCAAGAGAAAGGTGCTGGACAAAACTAACGTAATGGGAATCAACCGCTGCTCGCGGTAGAACCATGCAATCAAAGGTGAACCAGCTGCCAGGACGAGGCTTGCTGCTCCGCTCACGATCACGTTTATCCAAAAAAGGTTCGAGACCTGCGCATGAGTGATTCCATCCCGCTGGATTGTCGCTGTGGAAAGGCCGGCGTCCTTGAAAATGCGCAAGTAGCCAATTACGGCTGTGACCATTGCATACAAGCCGAAGTCTCTGGGCGTAAGCAACCTTGCTAACACCATGACCGAAGCGAGAGTCAAAACGAACTGAATACCCTGCGCGGCGAAGGTGAAGAAAGCGCCCGAAATGGTTCGGCCCTTAAGATCAGCCAAAAGATGGTCGGTAGAAAGATGTTTCTCATTCTGACCGACGCTCCCGCGGGAGTGAGATGAAGGCGTCTCAACGGCGAGAACATCCCCCTTATCAATACCGGAGCCAGGAATCATGTGCTTGAACGGCCCTTACGTCAGAATCCGAATCGCTCTGCTCAGTAGGTTCTCCGCCAGCGAAGTCAAGAAAAAGCCGCGAGCACCAAAGGGCAGACCCCAATAACAACGCTCGGCATAGGTTTGTTGATTTCACGATCGGCAATCAGGTCGGGCTACGTCGCCGGCAACGCCGGAAAAGTAATACGCTTGTTACTTATCGCCGCTGGGGTAGTAACAGCTTCCGATGATCAATTTGGATTCCGGCGGGGCCGCTCGGCCAAGCCGGCTGCACGAAAGTGACAATCACTCTGCGCGCTGCATAGCCTAACGAGAAAGAGATAAGCCACGGCAGGCGATGGCGCGATGTGTTTCGTTTCAGCCTCCATGATTCCTTCTTCGTCCTTGTCGCGGAGTGGTCTGCCGTCGCCTTCATCGATTAGTTAGACGTTTTGACCGTGACTCACCATAGATGTCTTAAAAACCTCCGCTCGAATAAGCAAAATTCCGGCGAGAACAGCCAGGATGATCCGTAATGTGCTCGGGCGTCAGAATTCTGACGAATATGGAGCCTCGCCATTTTGTGACCGGCTTACTGCAACCGACCAGCAGGCTGTGGCGATCACGAAATAGTAATAGTTTCCGAACGCCTGCTTATTGAGCGCGAAAAATACAGCGTGAACCAGCGTCACGGCAGCTGCAAAGCCAGCAGGCGATCGGGCGACCCGACGGTGGATCAGCGGGATCATTACTGCCAACAGCAACAGCAAGAACAACAGCAGAATCCACATGGGCGGAATCCAGCGCGGAAACACCCTGTGTAGTAGGACCAGATAACTCAGCGAATCGACCCGGAACGGCTGAAGAAATTGAAATTCCACAACGCTTCGCAAGAACGCGTGCGGACTCATCGCAAAGAATGGCATATTCAGCAGCGCTACGATAAGTCCCGCTTTGAATAACACCCGAAACAAGTGTTGTGGATTGCTGATTAACAGCGGCAACAACGGGAGCGTGAGTACCGCGTATTGCTTCGTCGACAAATACAGCCCTAGCGCATACGGCATTGCCCGCGCCCACCGGCACACGCAGAACATAAACAGCGAAAACGTCAGCACCAAGAGTGGTTCGGTCCACGACAGGTCCAGAATATAAATCGATTGGGGCATGAGCAGCAGTAGGGTGGCCGCTAGCGCTGGGATACGCCCGGGTCGAGCAGCCACGATCAAACCCGCTGACAGGGCCATCGCAAGGAGCTGCGAATAGCGGATGTCGCCCCCAATCAAGTAGCCTGGCAAAACCATCAGCAAACTCAACGGCGGATATTCAAATCCCACCGTCAACATTCCGTTGGCGTCGACGATGCCCGGACTGTAAAACATTGTCCCCGGCGGATACACGTTGGGGTACTTGAACGTGTACGGATTTAGTCCGTGCGTTAGCGCCCAGCACGCACGGGTTTGAAACATGAACACGTCAATGACGATTTTCGGGTGAATCTTAAACGCGATTGCGCCCGCGACGTAAACTGAGAGCACCATTATAACCATGAGCGGCCATCGTAGCTGCCGCAGATTGAAAAACTGAAAAAGCCCCGCGCACGCAATGACGATAAACGGCAGCGCGATTTCGGGGTCCTGCCGCAACGTCTGCGTGATGTAAGCCGCCTCGATGGCTATGCATAGCGTTATGATTCTGGGCACCCACCGCAGGCAGCGATTCTCCAAAAACGCGATAACCGTGGGCCGGATCATCCCGATCACGCCAATTGCGAGGCCTACACTCACCCATAAAATCGCCCTCGCGCTATACAGCCCATGGTTGAGCGCCACGGCGTGCCCTATCGCGACCGCAAACAACACTAGCGCGGCAGTCGTTACCGCTGGATCGTTTTCGTGAGAAATTAGAACTAAATCCCTTCGCGCGCGCTTGGCGTTTGCCGCGATTGTACAATCGGCCGGCTTCATCGGCGCACATATATTCGCAGCGCCGGTTCATTCCAAGGTCCGATATTGTCTCTCGCACGGGAAAAGGACCGTAGCAGAGAATCGAGCAAGAACTTTAATGGTGCTGCGCGGTTGGAGACACGATCATCAGCGAGCAAGGCTTAGTCGCGATTATTGGCCGCGACCGACGGTATCATGTTTGTGGTGCCGCACATATCTTCGCGGAGGCGAATCAACTTATTAGAGAACACCATCCTGATGTGCTGCTCATCGAGCCTTTTCTCGAAAACCGAGACGCCATCCGTTGGATCGCATAAGCCCTTGCCCACTCTTTACAGCCAGCTTGTGTAATCCGGCGGACTTCGGCGTTGTTCAACCCCGGCCAGCTTTTCACTAAAGCGGCAAGAACCTCGCGCCAGTAGTCCCGCGTACGCAGTTTGATGCCCAAGTTATCATCGAGATTCCCCAAGTGAATGCCAGCGGCTCGCTGAATGTCATTTTCGCGGACACTTCGCGGTTGCCGTTGCTTCGCCGCTCACGGTGTTCTTTAAGAAATGTAGCCAGCTTCGCTTCGGCTACGCTGAAATGTGATGTCTTGAGTTCCAAACCTCTTTGCCCCCTGCGAAAGCTCTGGCATAGTAGCGCCCAGATTTATGGCGAAGGAGATTTTGAAGCCGTGTTTTTGCCCACGTTTTCTTCGGTTTGGGCCGTTTCACAAGGCCAACCGAAGAAGCGCACCGTGAAAAAGGCAAAAATCGTTTTCGGTGTCTAGATTTACCTATGAACAGCGCCCGTAGCTCAGCCGGATAGAGCAACGGATTTCTAATCCGTAGGCCGGGTGTTCGAGTCACCCCGGGCGCGCACTCCGCAACATCGACTTCCACGCGCCGGATTGACCGCAATCGAATCATTGATGTGAAAAGGTGTCGTCATTTTCTAATGGCTCTGATTCTTCTCGCGTTCTCCATCGGACAACTCTTGCCGGCCGAATCATTGGACAATTCGATTAATTACCTGCTCGATTACGTCGCCAACTCGAACGCGACTTTCATTCGCAATGGACAGACGCACACGCCGCAGGAAGCGGCAAGCCACATCAAAGCGAAGTACGAGCACTTCAAGAACGAGATCAAAACGCCGCAGGATTTCATTCGGCTTTCGGCGAGCAAGAGTTTGCTGACCGGCCAGCCGTATCTGGTCCGCACCGCGGATGGAAAAGAAATGCGGCTCGACGCATGGCTCACGGACGCGCTCAAGAAACATCTCGGCCAATGAATCGTAACAGCTGTCTATCTCGTGACCTACGATGATAGGTCGAATGGACAAAACGATTTGCAGAAACTTTCTGTATCTGGCGTCGGCAATTTTGCTTTCCGGCTGCGCGATGAAGCTCGGAAAGCAACCGAGACAGGAAGTGGAATCCCTCTATTCCGCGCGATCGCC
>DASZJH010000172.1:0-10026 GCA_035948375.1 Chthoniobacterales bacterium | reverse complement strand
CAGCAACGCGACCTCAACGCGATCTACAATCCGATGTCGATCCAGGAACTGAAGAAGTTCGCGCCGGGATTCGCGTGGGAAAAATTTCTGGCGGAGGCAAAGATGCCGAAACTGAATCGCGTTATCGTCGCGGAAAAGAGCGCGTTCCCAAAGATCGTAAACGTCTATTCGAAAACCCCGATCGAAACGATTCGTGCATGGCAGGCATTTCACGTCGCTGACAACGCCGCCCCCTACTTATCGCAGTCTTTCACTGACGCCTATTTCGAGCTGCACAATAAAACGTTGGCGGGGCAGAAAGAACAACAGGCGCGATGGAAACGCGCGATCACAACTGTCAGCGGCGGCGACTTCGGCGTGGGAGATCGCTTTGGCACGTTTGGCACGATGGGCTTCGGCGTCGGGCAGCTGTACACCACGAAATATTTTCCGCCCGAAGCGAAAGCGAAAATTCAAGATCTAGTCGCGAACCTGAAAGCCGCCTATCGCGCGCGGATCGAAAAGCTCGATTGGATGGGGCCGGAGACAAAAAAGGAGGCGCTCAAGAAGTTGGACACTTACACCATCAAAGTCGGCTATCCTGATCACCTCCGTGATTACTCGATGCTCGTGATCAAGAGCGACGATCTAACCGGAAACGTCAGACGTTGCGCGAGGCTCGATTGGGATTTCTACACCGACCGATTCTCCGGTCCGGTTGATCGCACCGATTGGAACATGACGCCGCAGACGAACGACGCCTACAACGGAAGTTTGCGTGACATCGTTTTCCCGGCAGGAATTCTTCAACCACCGATTTTTGATGCCGATGCCGATCCGGCAATTAATTACGGCGCGGCCGGCGGCGTGATCGGTCACGAGTTAACACATGGTTTCGACGACCAGGGCCGGAAGATTGATGCTTCGGGCACATTGCGGGATTGGTGGACGAAAAAGGACGCAGAAACATTTCAGGCGCGGGCAAAGGTGCTCGGCGCTCAGTTTTCAAATTACGAACCGATCCCCGGCGCGCACGTGAATGGCGATCTGACGATGGGCGAGAACATCGCCGACCTCGGCGGTCTCACGCTCGCGCTTGATGCGTATCGCGCGTCACTGAAAGGGCAACCGGCGCCGGTCCTCGATGGTTTTACCGGCGATCAGCGGGTGCTACTCGGTTGGGCGCAGGCTTGGCGGGGCAAAGTCTCTGATGACTATGTTAAGAAACAGGTCGTCAGCGATCCGCATTCGCCGCGGCAATTTCGCGTGATTGGTCCAGCTCGGAATACGGACACGTGGTATGACGCATTCAAAGTTCAGCCCACCGACAAAATGTTCGTCGCGCCTGAGCAACGCGTGCGGATTTGGTGAAATGGTGGGCCTGACTGGGCTCGAACCAGTGACCCTGCGCTTATCAAGCGCATGCTCTAACCAACTGAGCTACAGGCCCACGAAATTTCGCGCGGTCACTGTAACGAGCCGCGTTCGATTCGCAATTTGAAATGGAGGCAAGGGGATTCGAACCCCTGACTTCCAGCTTGCAAAGCTGGCGCTCTACCAACTGAGCTATGCCCCCGTCGGATTCGAAGGCCGATCTTCGCGCACTTCGGCTTGGACTGCAAATCGTGCGGCTTACTATTTCTTCAATTTCTTCAGCGCGTCTTTGGCCCGCGCAGCGTGCTCGCCGTCCGGCTCGGCCTTAACTACCGCTTCGTACCATTTCCGCGCTGCCGCATTGTCCCCCAGTTTCGAACAAACGTACCCAAGATTCGTCATCACCAGCGTGTCCTTGGGATCGATCTTGTTCGCCTTCTCTAACCACTCGCGCGTTTTGGCGTTGTCGCCGTTGATCGAATAATAAACTGCGAGGTCGTTGAACGCGTAGGGATGGTTTGGAAATTGTTCGGCTGAGAATGTTACGATCTGGAAGAAACGCTTATCGTTTTCCGGGCTTTCTTTTTTTTCGTAGTAAATGCCGTAGCTGTGCAACTTGTCCGGGACGAACTGGTCCGCCGATTCGTTGATCGGCTCGCCTTTCAACCATTTCAGTCCGGTCGGATGCTGGCGCACATAGGCGACCATTTTCTTCAAAGTCGCCAGTTCGTTATCGAAATCGCCACCTTCTTGGTACATCCAGCTCAGTCCGCACCAAATATCGAGTCGGTCGGGGAATTTCGTAGTCGCTTCCTGAAGAATGCTAGCCGCGTCACGCGACGTTTTAGCCACGTTCGGTTTGAACGAAATGCTGCCTGCCTGTTTCCCAGTTTTTTTGTTGGTCAACCGGTAATCGCCTTTCCTTGGCGTATCGGTCGAAATGTTCGGACCTACCGATTGGTTAAAGTAATAGTTGGCGCTGGTAATCCAGGCATCAGGATCATTCGGTTGCTTTGCTCGCCATTCGTCCAACAACGAGTCGATTTGCGCGCCGTCTGCCTTCTGATCCTGCAATTGTTTGAACCGGCCGGCGTAATCTTCAGCACTGACGCGACTCAAACCAAACAACAGCAGCGCCGTGAAAACCGCACGCCCGGTTGGATTAAGCATGCTTTTCTCTAACAACCTTCCGACCCGCGACGACAATACAAATCGCCAGGCCAATCAACGCACCGCTGATGTCGATCAAGACGTCATTACCCGATGCCGTTCGCGACGAAACGAACGATTGATGAAACTCGTCGCTCACGGCGAAAATCGCGCACCCGAATCCGACCACCGCGAACAGGATCGACATTTTCGTTTGCCAGCCGGCTACACCGCGAACTGCCCGCCACAATAATGCCGCTAAGATTGCGTACTCCGTTACGTGGCCCAACTTACGAATGGCCATTTGGATCTCGTTCAACGCCGTCCACGAAATCTGTGGATCGAGCCAGCGCAATAACGGCACCAGAAAACGGGATGTGTGCTCGGCCGATAAGAGATCGGTTGAGCCTACAAAAATGAGAGCCATCCAAAGAATCGCAGGCATCCAGTATTTGACGAGTGCAAGCATGTTCCGTTCGAAAGCCGTCGCACCTTTCACCGGATCACCACAAACACAAAACCTGTTTGATGTTTTACTCGCAATGTTTGATCTAGTTCAATGGTCAGAGTCAGTTCGCCCCTTATCTTCGAGCCGGTTTTCCAGGAAAGAATCTGGGGGGGCCGGAAATTGGCCTCGCTCTTTGGCAAGAATCTGCCCTTCGACCGATCGGTCGGCGAATCATGGGAAATTGTCGATCGGCCCGAAGCACAAAGCGTGGTGCGCAACGGGCCGTTCCGTGATCGAACACTGCACGAACTTTGGACGCACGATCGCGAAGGTATCTTTGGAAACCTGCCAGACGCGCCGCGTTTCCCGTTGCTCATTAAACTGCTCGATGCGCACGACCAGCTTTCGCTTCAAGTTCATCCGCCCGAGAAAATCGCCGCGAAACTTGGCGGCGAACCAAAGACGGAATTCTGGCATGTCGCCTCGGCGATCCCCGGCGCTAGACTTCATGTGGGACTTCGCCATGCGGTCAGTCGCGATGAGTTCGAGCAAGCCGTGCGCGCAGGGACGGTTGCCAACCTCGTTCACACTATTCCAGTCCAGGCCGGCGATTCCATTTTTTTGCCGGCTGGTCGATTTCACGCGGTCGGCGCCGGTAACGTGCTGGTCGAGATTCAGCAAAACAGCGACACCACATATCGCGTTTATGATTGGAATCGCGTCGATGACAACGGCAAGCCGCGCCAACTGCATGTCGATCAAGCATTGCAATCAATCGACTTCGGCGATGTGACGCCGAGTTTAATCGAACCGAAAGATGAAGTGCTCGTGCGTCATCCGCTTTTCGAAATCGAAAAATGGAATCTCGATGCACCGCGCGAGATTGGGTCTTCTGGTGAGTTTGCCATCGTTTGTTGTCTAACGGGCGCGATTCGGTGCGCGGATGTCGATCTTCGCCCAGGTGAGTTTTTTCTCGTGCCCGCGTCGATGAAGGATCGACAGCTTCAGCCGCGCTCTGCGGCAACTACGTTGCTGCGGATCACGATCCCGAAATAACTACGACCAAACCCAGGTCGCGCTTTGTTTCGGGCGGTTGTTAACCGGAACGACGTTTGTTTTGGCGCGATCAGTCGGCGCGGATTGCTCCCCCGACAGAATTACGCCGACCGCGCAAAGCGATACGCAGACAAAGAGAATCAGAATTTTTGTCGCCAGGTTCATTTCGACGTTACCGGCTGCGACAAGCGTCGCAGATATTGAAAGCTGTAAATCCCAGTGCTGTGTCCATCGGCCCACCGCGGCTGAATTGCGTAGCCGCCCACAATTTCGAAACCGGCGAGATCGAAGCTGTTATCTAAATAGCTCACGTTCGGCCGCATAATATTTCCGAGCACGTCCGGTTCGCCGCCGCACGCCGCGCACGGGCAGGCGCGTCTAAGAAATTGCAAATTGAGATACGATTCAGTCCCGTCGTTCCATTGAATGGCGAGCTCATTGCCGATCTGCTGAACGTTGGTGGGCTCCAGACGCATCGGAGTTTCAAATTTAACACAACGCCAGTCGTCAGAGCAATTCTCGAACCCCGTAGGCGCCTCGCTCTGTCGAGGCGTTCGTCAAAAGCACGGCGACTGAGCGCCGTGGCTACAGCTCTTTCCCGCGCGATCTTTCCCCGAAAATTGCCGTCCCCACTCGCACCAGCGTGGCGCCTTCTTCCACTGCGACCGCGAAATCTTGGGTCATTCCCATCGATAGCTGCGCAAGATCGACATGGAACTCAGTCTGAAGCTGATCGCGGAATTCGCGCAGTTGAACAAAATATTTTCGCGACGCTTCAGCTTCTTCGGCGATCGGTGGAATTGTCATCAAGCCCAGGATCGAGAGTCGTGGCAGCGACAGCAGCGATTCCATTTCGGCGCGCAATTTCTCGGGCGCGAAACCGAACTTGCTCCCCTCGCCCGCGACATTGACCTCAAGCAAAACGCGCGGATGCAATCCGTCTTCTTCGGCGATTCGGTTTATGTCTTGCGCGAGCGCAAGCGAATCGACGCTGTGGATCAGTTCGAACGGCGGCAGCGCATGGCGAATTTTATTTTTCTGGAGGTGTCCAACGAAATGCCAGCGAACGGTTGACGGCAGCTCCGGAATCTTTGCTCGCGCTTCCTGGACCCGACTTTCGCCGAACAGAGTTTGCCCGGCGTCGATCGCCTGCCGCACTTTCTCGGCATCGTGCGTCTTCGAAATCGCGACCAGCTCAACATCGTCAGCCGATCTGCCCGATTTCGCCGCTGCCTGCGTGATCTGCTCCCGCACGCGCTCCAGATTTTCGGCAATTGAAGCCATACCGAAAATTGTAGGGCATGCGCTCCGGGTGCCAAATTCAAAACGGCAAGGACTGCGCCTGGGCGATAACGACTCAACCGATACGCGGCAGGAATTCTTCTCGAACAATCTTGCCGTTTTTGACCGTGTAAACGCCGACCTCGGACAGCTTTCGGCGGTCTTTCGATTCTTTCTCAGTTATATCCGCGTCGTATTGCACGACGAACCGATCGTGCGCCACAAACGGTTCGCTGGCGTTGAAGCTGTGAACCTGCATTGCGTCGAGCCACCAGTCGACCTTTCCGCGCACGGCCTCTTTCCCGCGCTTTTCATCACCAGCGCCTCCTTCGACGCTCACGACATTATCATCGTAAAGGTGATCGAGGGCTTCGTACCACGCCTGTTTGCGAACCAATTCCACGACTTTCTTTGCTACTTGTTCGGTATTCATTTTTCCTCCGTGTTAACTGCGACAATTATTCGTTCACGAATTTCTCAAGACGATCGATGACGCTGTTCCAACCTTCATTGTGGCGGTCGCGCGAGGCTTCGCTCGGCAATTGAACATGCGTTAATCGCAATTCAGTGCCGCCGTCGCGATCGGAAAAGTCGACCGATACGACGCTGTCATAATTTTCCCACGCCTCGTCGTCGTCCCATTTCCAGGTGAATACGACCCTCTTTCCGGGAATGAGCTCCTTGTATTCGCCGAACACGCTCATTTTCTCGCCTTCCTGATTAATTAAATCCCACCGATACTTTCCGCCGACCCGCGTGTCGGCGACAATCTTGAGCGTCCGAACTTCTTTCGGTCCCCACCATTCCTTTAGTTGGACCGGATCAGTCCATGCCGCGTAAACGCGATCGCGCGGCGCGTTGATGAAGCGAGCGATTTCAAGCGACGTTTTCTTTTCTGTTTTTATTGCCATAGTTTTCCTCTCTTCAGGGTTGATCTGGAATTTCAGCTTCGACGAGTTTCGCAAGTGATGTGAGCGACTGCTGCCAGCCGAGATAACACGCGTCCGCGGGTATCACGCTGGGGATACCTTCCTGGACAATGGTGATTTCCGTCCCGCACGAAACCTTTTTTAGCGTGATCGTCGTCTGCATCTCGCCGGGCAAATTTGGATCGTCGAACTTCTCGGTGTAACGAATGCGTTCGTACGGGATTAGATCGACATAGGTTCCGCCAAAAAAGTGACTCTTACCGGTGCCAAAGTTCGTGAACGACATCTTAAAGTTGCCGCCCACTTTGGCGTCCATATGGTGCACTTTGCACGTGAATCCATTTGGCGGAAGCCACTTCGCGATGGCGTCGGCATCGAGAAATGCGCGATAAACTCTTTCCGAGGCTGCGCGCAAGACTCGATGGAGCCGGATTGTGTTGGCTGATTTAGTTTCGTTCTTTGTCGTCATGGCTTTTTACTTTGCGTTTGTATCTGGCTCGATGATTCCAAAAACGTTGCCGGCAGGATCTTCGGCGTAAGCAAGCCAGCCGACTTTCGGGATCCCCATTTTCGGCATGCAGATTTGCCCGCCGCATTGCTCGATTTTCTTGATGGTTTGATCGAGCGACTGAACAGCGACCGTGTTCAACGTGCCGGGACTTTGACCTTCGCGCGGCCGAGTCAGACCGCCATTGATCCCCGGTTCTTTGTCATTACCAGTCGTCACCAGCCAATACTCGATCGGTCCACCTTCAAACTTCTGGAACTTCCAACCGAACACATTGCGATAGAACGGCTGCACCGCTTCCGGATTATCTGTGTAGATCTCAAAATGAGTTACGCGATTCATAAGGCCTGCCCTGTTTCAGAGCTGTTGCAATCATGCAGCGTCGCCGTCCGCTTGCCCGGCTGCGCGGCCCCGGCGAATCTGTTCGCGAACCTTGCCGGCGGCTTCGTCGTTGCCGTATTTATCGTGCCACCGCCACCACTCGTACGGCGGATTCTGAGGATAGTCCTTCGGTGAATCTTCCCACTCCTCCTGACGTCCAAGCGCAGTCATATCGAGGTAGCTCCAGGTGTTCCCGAGGGCTTCGTCGCCGCGGCCGTTGATGAAGTAGGTGCGGAACACGCGGTCGCCTTTGCGGATGAACGCGTTCGTTCCATGCCATTCATCGACGCCGAAGTCTTTGTCGAAACTGTCCGTGACAGTGTACCACGGCATCTTCCAATCCATACCCACCTTCAGTCGCTCGATGTCTTTTTGCGGCGCGCGCGAGGCGAACACAAACGTGGTGTCGCGTGCGTTCAGATGCGCAAGGTTGCCAATGTGGTCAGCGATCATGGAGCAGCCAACGCAGGCATGTTCGGGCCAGCCAACCACGCCCGGCTCGAAGAACGCGCGATAAACGATCAACTGCTGGCGGTCATTGAACAGATCGAACAGGTTTACCTTACCTTTGGGCCCATCGAACTCGTAGTTCTTCTCCACCTTCATCCACGGCATTCGCCGACGCTCGGCGGCCAAAGTGTCGCGGGCGCGAGTCAACTCCTTTTCCTTTACGAGAAGTTGTTGTCGCGCAGCCTCCCATTCTTTCGGCGACACCACTTTGGGCGTTTCCATTTCTGCTGATTTCATATTCTTCTCCCTTTCGGTTAGGTTCTTTTTCTCCGTGAAATATCTTCAGCGCGAGCGCGGTCACTCCTCCAGTCGAAGTCGTTGCCAGGACAGCGATATTGGCGATGCAAAGTGGACACATGACTTACGCCTTTGCTCTCTTCGGCTTGTTCGTTTTCTCCAAATAGGCCGCCAGCCGATCGAGCGAGCCCTCCCAGAATTTGCGATACTCCTCGACCCATTGCGCGGCTTTTTTTAGCGGCTCGGCGTCCAACTGCATCTCGTGAACCCGGCCGTAGCGGCGGCGCCGAAGCAATCCGGCTTTCTCAAGCACACGCAGATGTTTGGACACCGCCGGCAGTGACATCGCATGCGGGCGGGCCAGATGGGTAACTCGCTTATCGCCCTGGGCGAGGTGAGCGAGAATCCGACGCCGCGTGGGGTCGGCCAGCGCGGCGAATGTTTTGTTTAGGGTCTTTGGCGAATATTTAACCATCTGGTTAACTATTTAACGAAGACTCAATCAACGCAAGAGAAATTTTTCGGATGTGGGAACCGGCCTCGCGGACCCAACCTTACTGACGACCGCGCCCTAAGAACTTTGCTTCAGCCTCCGTCGCCGCATTTCCATCGCCCAAAGACCGGCGATGACGAGGATGTCGCTGGTGAGATGAGTCGTTCGCACACTACCGTGGCTGGCCGGCGTTAACGTAGGCTCCAAGAGATCGCGCACTTGTTTAGCAGTCGGCCCGGCACCGCCGGCATCGAATTTCGTAATTGCCTCATGGGTTGCCAGGCGTTGCCCTGTCGCAACTTGAATCGCGTCGTGATTCTCATACGCAAACAAGCCAAAAAGCAGAGACACGATTAGAGTCGTGACTAAGGCGGGTTGCTTGCGGAGAGATGAAAAGGCCAGGAGTCCACCCACGACGACGACATAAAGGTTCCAATATCCTTGCAGCGCGTTCGAGCGCTCGAAATAAAGCTGGATCAATTCGTTGTAGTTCATAAAGGCGAGCGAAGATTATTAGGTTCCGGATTTGTTTGAGGCGAGGACAAATCTCGGTCGCGGAAAATCAAAAAACACAGGGCGGCGAGCACGAAACCCCCGAAGATGTCGATCAAGTGATGTTGATAAGTAAGGATTGGTGACAACGCAATCAGAGCGAACCAGACGACGATTGTAGTTCGCAGCAGGCCGCGCGTGTGACGAAAATAAACGTCAGCCAGAATCAACATGAGCGCTGCGTGCAGCGAAGGGAGCAGATTGTAGGGCGCGTCCATACCGCGAAACCAGTCGAAGAGCGCACCAAGCGCGCCGTCAGCGTGCGGTCGTGGAAACGCGAACCGTAGCGGCCAAATTAGAAAACACATTCCCGCAACGAGGATCGCAGTCGCGATTCGTTTGGCGAAGACCGACAATTCGCGATCTGAGCGGCAAAGAAACGGCGCGGCGAGGAAGAAAAGATCGATCGACATGTATGGCAGGATGAAGAAAGGCACGAACGGAATCGCGCGTTCCCAGTCGAAATAGAATGTGCCGACATTCGCGCGATGGGCCGTGATCCAGTTGCAACCGCCGTAAACGATCAAGAACAAGATCGACAAACCAGCCGAGACTGCGAGCGCTTTGCTCCGGTTAACGCCCACGTTGCGCAACCGAGACGCTAAACATTCCCCATTGGTCGATTTGCATGTCGATCTTTTCGAAACCGGCAGTGCGCACAAGCTCGTCCATTTCCGCAGTCGTGCGGCGTCGCATGACCCAGCGTTCGCCTTCGCGATTGCGCAAGACGTGGGCGATGAATGCAATCTGCGGGTGCCACGGTTGATTTGTGTAGACGAGATAACCGCCGGGCCCAATCGCGTCGGCAATACCGCGCAACGAATTTAAGACGGCTTCGTTTGACGGAAACAATTCATACAGACCGGAAACGATCCCGATCGTAGGGCGCGGCTGAATTTTGGCCAACGATTGGCGGTGGAACGCGTCCCCGCGACGCGCGACAACTGCCTCATCAAGATTTGACTCGTCGGCCAAGGCCCGAGCCGCGTCGACATTTTCCTGCTTGTAATCGCAAAGCGTCGCGCCGACCGGGATTCCTGGCAGCGCGCGGATCGCTTCGATCACGTAACGACCAACGCCCGCAGCCACATCGAGAATTCGCACCGGACGATTTTGCCCGTGCACCTTT
>DASZJH010000171.1:0-3419 GCA_035948375.1 Chthoniobacterales bacterium | reverse complement strand
CGGGAACCGAGCGCCACCGGCGAGCTCAGCGATCCGCCTCAACCCGCTCATGGAAGTAACTGGCATGATGCCGGCGATAATCGGGACGTTGATGTTCGCTAGCGCGCAACGCTCACGGAAATCCAAGAAGTCGCGATTCTCAAAGAATAGCTGCGTGACAATATAGTCGGCGCCGGCATCCACTTTCGCCTTCAGATGATCGATTTCGATCAGCCGATTCGGCGTTGCAGGATGGCCTTCGGGAAAACCGGCCACGCCAATGCCGAAACCGCGACGGTCAGGATGGACGCCGGATTTATTGAATCGGCGAATGAACTTCACCAAATCAATCGCATGTCGGAACGAGTCGCGCGCTTTATCATAGGCCATTTCGGCCGGTCGATCTCCTCCAAGTGCGAGAATGTTTCCAATCGCCGATCTGGCATATCGAGTTAGAATCGCTTCAATCTCTTCTTCGTTGTGGCAGATACAGGTCAAATGAGGGATCGGATCAAGTTTTGTTGTATGTTGAATGCGCTCGACAAGATCGTGAGTTAAATCCCGAGTTGATCCACCCGCACCGTAAGTCACGCTCACAAAATGGGGCATGTACGATTCGAGGTCTCGAATGGTTTGATAAAGCATCTCGGCCGCCTCCGGCGATCTCGGAGGAAAGAACTCGAACGAAAATGTGGGCGAATCCCCCTGCATGATATCTGTGATATGCATCAATTCGACTCTATCTTCGTTCTTCCTCTGACTTTTGGTCAACCGACCAAGCAGCTTGATTTGGAACGGCCCGGCCGACGATCGACAAGCATCTTCGATACCGCCGCGATGTGTGCTGGTGTCGTCCCACAACAACCGTCAATCAATCGTGCGCCTTGTGCCGCCGCCTCTCGCGCTGCCTTGGCGAAATAATCCGGTGCGGTCGGATAAACGTAGCGACCTTCAGTGTACCCCGGATATCCGGCATTCGGATACGCCGCCAACAAATCGCCGGTCGGTAATTTCTCGAACAACTGAACCATTGCACGCGGACCGTTGAGACAATTCGCACCGACGATTTTGGCGCCCAACTCTCGGCAACGCGCGAACGCGTCGATCAACTGCATTCCGGATTGGAAGCGCGTTTCAGGCTCACACGCGAATAATGCAACGACGGTGCAATCGGTTTTCGGAGTCGCGCGCAGAGCAATCTCCATTTCTTCGAAGTTGAGGAACGTCTCGAAAAACATGAGATCGACTTCCGCCTCAATTAGCGCCGTCACTTGTTCGCGAAAACATGCGCTGCGGTCGATCCCGCGTTCCTCCGCTTCATGACTGCTGATTCCGAGCGGACCCACGCTTCCGGCGGGACAAATTTCTTTACCGTGCGTAGCTTTCCGCGACAAGCGCACGGCCGCTTTGTTTATTTCCGCGGTACGATCCTCTAAACCAAAACGTGCCAAGCGCACCCGATTTGCGCCAAATGTGTTCGTCTCGATCACCCTCGCTCCGGCCGCGACGTACTCTTGATGAACCGCTAGAATCCGGTCCGGCTCGCTAAGGCAAAGCTCCTCCAAACAATGGTCGACTGGCACCCCGCGATCGAGCAGCAACGTGCCCATCGCTCCGTCACCGCAAACGAGGCGCTCGGCCAGTTCGGCCAGCAAATCCATCGCGTCAGCGATTACTGCCCAGCGCGCCTCAGGTCAATCCAATGCGAAAGTAAAATCGCGAACCCGCAAGCGCGGGATCCTGACCCTCCTTTCGGTTAGCGAAAGCTGACAACTGCGACGGTGCAAAAAACACGCGTCCTGTTCACGAGTTTTGTTCGCTTTGTTAATCGATGGAAAATCAACGAGACAATAGGTCCTAATAACTCTTAATAACTTCCTGCTTCTTGCGAGCGATCAAGGTTGTGGGCGGTTGTTGACAGTGTTATCAACACTTTGCTCTGCCACGACGTCTCGGCGCAGCGCCGCAGTTGTTCGCACGGAGAAGAAGAAGAAATAATGGGCCATCAATTAGAAATACTAATTGTATTTGCGAACAAGTGGCCGATTCGGCGCGAAATTAACTAGGAGCGTTATGCCGTCCGAGACCGTTGCTTCTAAGACCTCACCAAGATCGACATCCCATGGCACGCCTTCACCACAACGGACCGATAGTTTGTTCGAACGCGTTGCTTGGTTCTATGCTTTTTGCCGGGAACGGCTTTTTCGGGACGACACTGACCGTATCGTCTCTGCCATTTGGCAAAACCACTTGCCGCCGTCCGGGACCCATGTGATCGAGCTCGGCTGCGGTCCCGGATTCTATTCCAGGAAACTGGCACAGCGCTTTCCGCAGATCGCTGTCACCGGCGTGGATCGGTCCGAGCGACAACTTCGCCGGGCCCGCGAACGTATTTCCACCGGTTACATTCGAAACTGCTCATTCGAAAGGGTGAATATTCTCTCGCTTCCGTGCGCGGATGCTTCTTTCGACGTCCTGATCGCTTCGCGAATGTTTACTGTGTTGCCTGAGCAACGTCGCGCGGTGACCGAGATGTTTCGAGTTTTGAAGTCCGGCGGTCGCTGTTTTATCGCCGAACCGCGTTACGTTTTTTGGGCTTCGATCCCGCTATTTTCAATGTGGATATTGGCCAGTCTCATTCATTCCGGCAACGGTTATCGCGAACCGACGAAAGCCACTGTGTTGGATGCAAAGGCGTTCAAAGAACTGTTTGCTGATCTGCCATGGAAATCCGTTCGTATTTGGCAGGATGGTCGGTATCAATACGCGCTTTGCGAGAAAGCATGAACAATGGTCACGTCCGATGCCGAAGGCTCACAAAATCCTGGACCCTGTCCAGTCGATCCACCGCGCTAAGAAAACCTGCGCGCTGGCAGTGATGACAAAAGCGCCGCGCGCGGGTCATGTTAAAACAAGGCTTCAACCGCCACTCACCGCTGAAGAGGCGGCCCAGCTCAATATTTGTTTTCTTCGTGACACCGCGGCTGCGATCAAGTCGGCCTGTCGCGACGACGCTGTCGGAATAGGCGTGTTCACGCCGATCGGATCGGAAGCAGCCTACATCGACATCTTGCCGCGTGAATTTGAGCTGCTTCCTCAGCGCGGAGAAGAATTCGGCGAACGACTTGCCTTTGCGGTCGCAGATCTTTTTCGCTGCGGCTTTGGCTCCGTTTGCCTGATCGATTCGGACAGCCCTACTGTTTCGAGCGAAATCTATACGCGAGCAGTTGAGTTGCTGGCCCATTCCGGCGACCGAGTTGTTCTCGGTCCCTCTGAAGATGGCGGCTATTACTTGATCGGTCTTAAGCAAAATCACCGCGAGTTGTTCGAACGAATCGACTGGAGCACTGAGCGCGTTTTGAATCAGACCATTGAGCGGGCGAAACAGTTTAAGATCGACGTAGAGCTCCTTCCAAGCGGTTACGATGTCGACGATCGCG
>DASZJH010000170.1:0-4789 GCA_035948375.1 Chthoniobacterales bacterium | reverse complement strand
ACGAGCATTATTATGTGTCGAAGGAAACCTACGATTATTTCGCCGAGCATAAGAAGAAGTTGCTCGCCGAGTACGATCGCTGGGAAAAAACCTACAACGATTGGCGGAAGAGAAATCCCGAGCAGGCGAAACTTCTGGAGGACGGGATCGAGCGAAAGGTTCCCGCGGATCTTTTGGCGAAGGTTCCCGAATTTCCCAAGGATTCGAAATTGGCGACGCGCAAAGCCGGCAGTGAAGCGTTGCAACCCATTGCCCAGGCCGTGCCTTTATTGATCAGCGGAAGCGCCGACCTTCACGGCTCCACTTTAAACTACCTTAAAGATGGCGGTGATTTTACCCGCAACACACCGGCTGGCCGGAACATCCATTTCGGGATTCGCGAACACGGAATGTGCGCAATCATGAACGGAATTTCCTATCACGGGATCTTTCGTGCATCCGGCGCGACTTTCACTGTTTTCACCGATTATTGCCGCGCCTCGATCCGGCTTGCCGCGCTTTCGAAGCTGCCAAACATCTATATTTTCACGCACGACTCGATCGGAGTCGGCGAGGATGGTCCGACTCACGAACCGGTCGAAACGATCAGTAGTGTGCGGGTCATGCCGCAAATCGACGTGATTCGTCCGGCTGATCCTGAGGAAACTGCGGCGGCCTTCGCCGCCGCCGTTCAACGAATCGATGGGCCGACCTTCATCGCCCTAACACGTCAGGTCGTGCCGATTTTGAATGATGTCGATCTTAAGCTGCGGCGGGAAGGGGTTGCTCGTGGCGGTTACATTGCGAAAAAGGAAAAAGGGAAACTCGAGCTCATCATCATGTCGTGTGGCAGCGAATTGCAGCACGCGCTCGCCGCGGCGAAGGAGCTCGGCGACGGCGCACGCGTTATTTCAATGCCTTGCTTCGAGCGTTTCAAACGTCAGCCGGACAAATATCGCGAGGACGTTTTGCCAAATTCCTGTCGCAAACGCGTGGCGATTGAAGCCGGTGTTCCAGACACTTGGTACGAATTCGTTGGGCTCGATGGAAAAGTCATCGGACTGCATCGATTTGGGCTGAGCGCGCCCGGCGCCGAGGTGATGAAAGAATTCGGCATCGACGCCAAACACGTCGTCGAAGCCGCTAAATCGCTCTAAAATGCTTCTTCCGGCTCGGTCACGTTGCGGGCGCGATCTTCGAACCGGGTGAATTCTTTCAAGAAGGTGAGGGGAATTTCGCCGACGGGGCCGTTGCGCTGTTTGGCGATGATTAATTCCGCTTCGCCGGCTTTTTCAGCGCGCGCTTCTTCATCTTCCTCGTAAATCTCCGGCCGCACCAGCAACCCGACGAGATCGGCGTCTTGTTCGATAGACCCTGATTCGCGCAGATCGCTCAAACGCGGTTTACCGCCCGTCCGTTGCTCGGGCTGGCGATTCAACTGCGCGACGACGATCAGGGGAATTTTCAATTCCTTGGCCAGGCCTTTCAATCCCGCGGAAATTTCCGAGATCTCGAGCTGGCGGTTGTCCTGAGCGCGGCGCGATGTCGATCTTAGCAACTGCAAATAATCGACAATGATCAGCTGAACGTCCTGCTGTGCTTTAAGCCGCCGCCCCTTGGCCCGCAATTCCAAAATCGTCAGGCTCGCGCTGTCATCGATGAAGATTTTTGCTTCGGCGAGTTTCGAAGCCGCGGCCGTTAAGCTTGGGAAATCCCGCTCGCTAAGAAATCCGTCGCGAACTTTTTGCAAATTCACCCGCGCGCGAGAGCAAAGCAAACGTTGCACAAGCTGCTGGCTGCTCATTTCCAAACTGAAAACGCCAACCGGCAATTTCTCATTGATCGCCACGTGCTCCGCGATGTTCATTGCCAGGGCCGTTTTTCCCATGCTTGGGCGCGCTGCGATCACGATCATTTCCGACGGATGCATTCCGCTCGTCATGCGGTCGAATTCGACAAAGCCTGTTGAAACGCCCGTGATGCCGCCCTTGCGCTCATAAAGCTTTTCGATCGACTCGATCGCTTCCATCACCTGATCTTTCATCGAAAGCATCTGGCCTTTGAACCGGTCTTCGCCGACAGCGAAAATCGTCTGCTCTACTTCGTCGAGAAGATTGCCGACTTCGTCCTGTTCTTCGTAAGCGCGCCGAACACTTTCGGTTCCGGCGGCGATGATGGAGCGCAAAATGTATTTATCGCGCACGATGTCGATGTAATAGCCGACGTTCGCGGCCGTGGGGACGAAGGTGTAAAGATTCGTAACCGCCGCGGCGCCGCCGACGCTTTCGAGCAGATTCCGATCGCGCAGAATCTGAGTAAACGTGATTAGATCAATTCCTGCGCCGGCATTCCAAAGATCGACCAGGACATTGAAGATGGTTTGATGCGCCGGAACGTAAAGATAATCGGCGGTGATTTTTTCGACGACCTCCGCGATCGCATCGCGCGGCGAGATCAGCATCGAGCCAAGGACGCCTTGCTCGGCTTCGACACTGTGCGGCGGTGTGCGGTGAATATCCTGCGCAGAACCTGTGCGCGGAATCGGAATAACATTTTCTCCGCTTCGCGCCGCCGAGCCTCGGCCAGCGCCATTTCCTGACTTTCGAGGCTCTCGACCAATCCCGGAGGATGGTTGAGTCGCCATTAACTATTCTTCCTTTTTCTCTTCCTTGTGTTTGCGGAAAAATCCACGGCGTTTCTTTTCCGGATGCTCGCCCGCAGGTTCAGCTTCCGCTTTTCGCGCCTCTGCCGATTTCACATCAAACCTAAATTGGGCGGTTACGTCGTGATGCAGCTTGATCGCGATTTCATGCTCGCCGGTGTCCTTGATCGGCCGCTCCAGCGCGATTTTGTGTCGATCGATGTCGAGCCCGAGCTCGTTTTTCATCCGCGTCACGATGTCTTGGGCGGTGATTGAACCGAAAGCTTTGCCGGATTCACCAGTCGCGAGCGTGAATGTGAGACGTGCCTTGCCAATTTTGCGCGCGATTTCTTCGGCGTCGTTTAATTCGCGCGCTTCGCGTTCAGCGCGTTTCTTTTTCAGATTGTCGAGCTGACGCAGCGCCGCCGGCGTTACCTCATAAGCTTTGCCTTCCGGCAGCAGATAATTTCGCGCGTAGCCGCGACGCACTTTTACCACGTCGGCTTCTGCGCCAAGGCCAGGCACGTTGTCGGTTAAAATCACTTCAGTCGTTGGCATGATCGAATTTTTCGGAGCGCAAAAGTTCATACAATCATGGCCGCTGTCAATGCGCCAACAAAAATTAAATTCTTTTTTTGCGTTCTCGATCTGTGCTTAACACCGGACTGAAGTCCGGTGTTACTCAGATCATCCCGAGCTTCATTCGCCCGGCTTCGCTGATCATGTTCTGGTTCCATGGCGGATCCCAGACCAACTGCACCTCGGCTTCGTCCACGCCGTCGATCGAAAGGATCTTGCTTTGGGCGTCGTGTGCGATGGCTGGCCCCATTCCACAACCCGGAGCGGTCAACGTCATCTTCACTTCCACTCGCGTCCCGCCATCATCTTTCTTGATCAGGCGACAATCGTAAACCAAGCCCAGATCGACAATGTTCACCGGAATTTCCGGGTCGTAGCATTGCTTGAGCTGGCTCCAAACATCGTCTTCCGAAACTCGGCCGTTCGTTGCTGCTGCGGCTTTTGGTTTCGCCTCTAGCTTTGGCCTTTCAATACCGAGCGCATCCAAATCCTTCTCCGCAACCTGCGATAATCCGTATTGCGTCGCGATCGTGTAATTGCCTCCCAACGCCTGCGTGATCACGCCCTTCGTTCCAGCCGGAACCGTGTACTTTTGCCCGGCCGGGATCAGAATCACCTCCAGATCGCGCTTCAGTTCGAATTCCTTGTCCTTATACATTGGATGTCCAAATTAACCCGCGCGAAAACAATCGCAACGTTGTAGCTGCGGATGTCCTCATCGGCAGAAGTGCTGCCAAACAAACGCCGGTCCGGCTCAGCCGACGACTATAACTTCGTCGGATCTTCGAGCAGCTCGATTACGCGCTTGAGCAAACGTCCCGCGCCGCCGCCGTCGAGACTGCGATGATCGAAACTCAACGTGACTTGCGCTTCGATTTTTGGAACGAATTCGTTTTTCGATTCATCCCACACCGGCGTTTTCTTTCCAACGCCGAGACCCAGAATCATTGTTTGATCGGGCAGGGGAATTGGCGTGCCCCAATCGAGCCCGAACGTGCCGAAGTTGGAGACGGACGCGATTCCGCCGGAAGTCATTTCACTCGTCAGCCGACGACGCCGCGCAAGATCGACAAGTTCCGCGTATTTCGCCGTCAGGTCGGCGAGCGATGTTTTATCGGCGTTGCGAATCACAGGGACCATAATTCCTTCGCCGGCTTCGACTGCGAGGCCGATGTCGATTGATTGCGATCCAATCGCGCGTCCGCCGATCAATCGCGCGGCGGCGTTTGGTTGTTCGGCAATCGCGAGCGCGAGCGCGCGCAACGCGTAAAGCGCCGGCCCCGGTTTCGGATCGCGCGATTGTCGATCCTCTAAAACTGGATCGAGATTGACGGCGACACCAACGGTGGCCAGCGGTCGCGTCCAACTGCGTCGCATTGCATCGGCTACGCCTGTGCGAATCGCGCTCGGCTTTTCGGCCGGTTGCGATTCAATCGAGCTTAGGAAATGTTCGAGATCTTTAATTGTTAGGCGCCCGGCCGTGCCCGTGCCGGCGATTCCGGCGAGATCGGCTTGCGTCAACTGCAACTCCGCCATCCGCGCACGCACGCGCGGCGACAAATATCCGGCGCCTTTCGCGCTTGCCGGAAC
>DASZJH010000169.1:0-3074 GCA_035948375.1 Chthoniobacterales bacterium | reverse complement strand
GCGACGAGAATGTTGAGCACGAGTGCAGTCGGTCGAATGACTGGGGCTGCAAGCCCGAACAAAGTCATCGTCGCGATGTAACCGGACGCGCCGGCGTGCCCGACGGACGAGTACAGAAACGCGATCAACGCGATAGCGAAGCAAAGAAGCGTGAGCTGCAAGGTGTCCATATTTATGCGCGTTGTAGAGGCGCTTGTCTCAAACGCCTATGTATTTAAAGCGGTGCTTGAGAACAAGCACCGCTACAACCGCTTCCGCTTTTGCATTCCCGCGCTAACGTGATCAGTGACACCAATCGTAATGGCTGCGGAAGTCCAACCGGCAAAACAATCGCATACCAACCGGCTTGCGCGGGAAAAGTCGCCCTATCTTCTCCAGCACGCGCATAATCCGGTCGATTGGTATCCTTGGGGAGAAGAAGCGTTCGAGAAAGCACGCCGCGAAAACAAACCGATCTTTCTTTCGATCGGTTATTCGACATGTCACTGGTGCCACGTGATGGCGCACGAATCGTTCGAGGATGAAGCGACGGCGGCGATCATGAATCGCGAGTTCGTGAACATCAAAGTTGATCGCGAAGAGCGGCCCGACGTCGATCGCGTTTACATGACGTTTGTTCAAGCGACAACCGGCGGCGGCGGCTGGCCCATGAGTGTCTGGCTCACGCCAGACTTGAAACCATTTGTCGGCGGAACTTATTTTCCGCCGGAAGACCGTTATGGTCAGCCCGGCTTCAAGAAAGTTTTGGAACGGGTCGCAACGGCTTGGAAACAAGATCACGCAAAAATTGCTGAGAGCGGATCCAAAATTGTTGAGGCGCTTCGCGAATCACAATCATCCGCTGCGGACGCAGCCGTCAAGATCGACAAAGATGTTTTCGAGAAAGCTTATCAGCAGCTCGACCGCAGTTTTGATCCGCGCGAAGGCGGTTTTAGCGTGGCGCCAAAATTTCCGCGTCCAGTCGCGTTGAATTTTCTGACTCGACTCTACGCGCGCGATCCGAAAAGCGATATCGGTAAGCACGCACTCGAAATGGATTTGCTTACGCTCCGAAAAATGGCGGCTGGAGGAATGCACGATCACCTCGGTGGCGGATTTCATCGCTACTCGGTCGATCGTTACTGGCACGTCCCGCATTTTGAAAAGATGCTCTACGACCAAGCGCAGCTAGCAAACGCATATCTCGACGCGTTTCAGATCACCCAGGATCAACAACATGCCGACGTCGCGCGCGATATTTTGGATTACGTCGCGCGCGATATGACGTCAAAGGCCGGCGGATTTTTTTCCGCAGAAGATGCCGACAGTTTATTCGAGCACGGAAAGCCGGAGCACGGCGAAGGCGCGTTTTATATTTGGACTGAGAAACAGATCGACGAAGCGCTCGGCAACGACGCCGCGATTTTTAAGTTTCACTTTGGCGTGCAGCCGCACGGCAACGCGCCGGAAGGCAGCGATCCGCAGGATGAATTTCGTGGCAAAAATATCCTAATTCAGCGGCATACGATTGCCGAGACAGCGCAGCACTTTAAAAAGAGCGAAGACGAAGTTCGACAGTCGCTCGTGCGTAGTCGACAAAAGTTATTGTCGATCCGAAGCAATCGTCCGCGACCGCATCTGGACGATAAAATCATTACGGCGTGGAATGGATTGATGATTTCCACTTACGCCCGCTCGGCGCAGATCTTCGATGAATCGAAATATTTGGAATCGGCGAAGCGGGCTGCCGGCTTTCTTCGCCAAAATCTTTACGACGGTGAAACTAAAGTGCTGTCTCGCAGTTATCGCGACGGCCGGAGCAATGTGGAAGGCTTTGCCGACGATTACGCGTTTGTGATTCAGGGATTCCTCGATCTTTACGAAGCGTCGTTCGACATCGAGTGGTTGAAGTTTGCGATTCAATTGCAGGAAACGCAGGACCGTTTGTTCTTCGACGACAAGAACGGCGGCTATTTCTCTACCAGCGGCAAAGACAAAAGCGTGGTGCTTCGAATGAAAGACGATAACGACAGTGCCGAGCCGGCGGCGAGCTCGGTGGCCGGGCTCAACCTCCTGCGACTTGCTCAATTTCGAAGCGACAAACAATTTGAAGATCGCGCGCACAAAACAATCGCCGCGTTCGCCCCAACGGTAAGCCATTTTGCGAGCGCCATGCCGCAGTTCTTGATCGCGCTGGATTTTAGTTTGAGCAAGCCACGCCAAATTGTGATTGCAGGCAAGATCGACAATGAGGGGACGAAAGTGCTCCTCAAAGAAGTGCATCGCCATTTCCTGCCGAACAAAGTGCTCATTCTAGCCGATGGTGGCGACGGCCAAAAATTCTTTGCCGAGAAAAATGAAGCGATCGGTGCAATGTCACCGCTCGAAGGTAAACCGGCTGCCTACGTGTGTGAAAATTTCACCTGCAAGGCGCCGGTCAATGACATCAAGGCTTTGAACGCGCTGCTGTCGCGTGAATAATAGGCACTTCGTGAACGGCAATCGCGCAATCGTGTTTTTCGCCTGGGGCACCGACTATGTCGAGCGGGTGGCGGCGTGCATCCGCGAAAGCCGGCTTCCGGATTATCCAATTATTGTCGTCACCGACACGGAAACGAGCACGAGCGGTTTGCCAAGCAGAGTTGAAGTCGTGCGCCTTGTCTTTGAGCTGTCCGGCAAAGCGAAAAAAGCAGAGTTCTTTGGACGCGTGCCGGAAAAATTTGGCACCACTGTGTTTCTCGACGCCGACACCCGCGTGATCGACGACGTGTCGCTCGGGTTCGAGAAAGCGGAAAAACACGGCATCGCAATCGCGCCGGCGCCACATTACTCGCTGGCGGACTTTCGCGATTTCCGCCAGATCATGATCGAAGAAGGTGTTCAACCGCTGGGACAGATCGTTTACAATACAGGCGTTATCTTCGCTACGCCCCACCGCCAGGATGTTCGCGCCGTATTCGATCGAACCCTGGCGCTCGCACAAAAATATCGGGACAACCCGTGGAACGAGCAGCCGTATTTATCGCTAGCGATGGAGTTGCTGAGTTTCAATCCCTATACGCTTTCGCCTAGTTTCAATCACCGCGGCTTCGGCG
>DASZJH010000168.1:0-6266 GCA_035948375.1 Chthoniobacterales bacterium | reverse complement strand
CGCCGAAGCCGGACGATTTCTGGCTACAAAGCTGAGCAAATACTCCGGGCGCGACGACGTGATCGTGCTCGGATTGCCGCGCGGCGGCGTTCCGGTCGCCTACGAAGTTGCAAGAGCGCTGAGGGTTCCGCTCGATGTTTTTATCGTGCGCAAACTTGGCGTTCCGGGCTTCGAAGAACTCGCCGTGGGCGCGATCGCTTCCGGCGGCGTGCGAGTTTTAAACGAAGACGTGGCTCGGGCATTGCCGAATGCGGATGAAATCATCCAGGCGGTGACGCAACACGAGACCGCTGAAGTGGAAAGACGCGAGCAGAAATATCGTGACGGTCGGCCGGCACCGGAGATTCAAGGCAAGGCCGTGATCCTGATCGACGACGGTTTGGCGACGGGTGCGACCATGCGGGCGGCGGTCAAAGCATTACGTCAGCGTGGCGCGGCGAAGATCGTCGTGGCGGTGCCGGTTGGTCCGCTGGACACCTGTAAGGAATTCGAAGAGGAAGCCGACGAAGTTGTGTGCGCGAGCGCGCCGGAATTTTTTCAGGCAGTCGGCCAGTACTACGAAGATTTTTCGCAGACCAGCGACGACGAAGTGCGCGAGCTGCTCGCTCGGGCTGCCGGCGAAACGTAGTTAAAGGAAAGACCGCGCTTAATCGGACGGCGGACTTTGGGTTTCTAATGGCGAGCCGGCGGGCGGAGCGTTTCTGTGCCATTGCCCGCGGTGCTGCATCCAGTGTCGTCGGCGTTCTTCCATCTGTTTTAAACGTTCTTGCTGTTCGGGCGTGAGAAATTGCGCGATCTCGCGATGTGATTCAGCAATCACGTCCCGAACACGTTTCCCGGTGTCCCCACGAATTTCCTCCAATTGCGCCGCGGTCTTTTCAACGATCGGCGAAATTTTCGTCATCTGTTCGTCGCTCAACTTCAGTTGCCACTGCAAACGATTCTTCATCATCTGTGCCGTAACATTATGATGCCCGAGCATGAATCGGTGACCCATAGTCATGGTCACGAACACGCCCGCCGCGCCGCCGGCAATGAAGACCAGTAAAAAACCGGCGATCAATTTCCACTTCAACGCGCTGTTCATTGCGTCATCTCGTCCTGTATCGCCGAATCGGCGATGGCAAATTCGCTGCTGATTCCTTCAATGCCGTCGCCGTTCTGATTGAACTCGAACCAGGCGCCGGCGGTGGCAAAGACAATCACCGCCGCAGCCACCACCGCGATACGACGCACGAACATCGCAAACGCTGCGCCGTTTCCATTGCGGCGCGAAAGCGCGACCACCCGGGTGTCGAAGCCGTAAGGCATTTCCGCAGGCGCCTCATCTTTGGCGCGCGAAGCGTTGCGCAACAAACGATCAAGATCGACACCCTTCATAAGTTTCGTCCGCCTCCGAGTTTGGTCAGGTGCGCTTTCATTTTCTGCCGGGCCCGGAACGCTCGCACTTTAATCGCGGCGACGCCAAGCCCGGTAATTCGGTGAATTTCTTCGACGGATCGGCCCTGCAAGTAAAGCATATCGATCACTAGGCGCTCGATCGGTTTTAGAAATTCGAGGAGATACTCGACCAGTTGCCGGGAAGCGACTTGACGGTCCGGCGCGAGTTCGTCGGTCGAAGTGGCGAGATTTTCCACCACCGCTTGTTCTTCTTCGGTCAAGTCGGCGTGGCGGAGCTCGGGTCGAATTCTCTCCGATTCGATCTGGCTGAGACACGTGTTCACCGCAATCCGTGAGACCCAATGTTCCAGCGGCACCTTGCCCGAAAACTGCCCGAGTTTTTGAAAGACTTTGATGAAAATCATTTGGCAAAGATCCTCTTCACTAGTTCGCCGCGGCCGGTGGGAGCGCACCATTTTCGTGACAAGCGGATAGAGACGGCGCACCAGTTCCCGAGCCGCTTCATCATCATGACGCAAGGCAGCCTGAACCAGCTCAGGAGCGTCGAGATCAACCATGTTATCGTCGAGAGAGCATCCACACTACAGAGAAAGACTGGTGTGGCGACGCCGGGGTTACAGCCGATTTTTTTGTAACCGCCGCCTTCATCGCGCGGTCACGGCTTATGAAGTGGGAAATCAATTAATGAAAACAACAAATATGAAACGAAATCTACTTACCTTCGCTACCGCCAGCGCGATTGCGCTGGGTGGCTTCGCTTGGGTTAACGCGCAAGACGGCGGTGGTGGCTTCGGCGGTCAGCACGGCGGCTGTCGCGGACATCAATTTGCGATGCAGCACCTGACCAAGTCGTTGAACCTGACGCCTGACCAACAGGCCAAGGTCCAACCTTTGCTCGATCAGGCGCGGCCACAGATCATCGCCATCCACAAGGACGCGATGCAGAAAACACAGGCCATTCTCGACAAAACGATGTCGCAGGTCCGTCCGATTCTGACGGCGGACCAGCAAGCCAAGTTCGACGCGTTGCAAAAAGCGCGTCAAGACATGCACAACGCGATGCAGGAACTGCATTCAGCGATGGGCGGCGAATAACCTTTGGGGTCATAAGGGTAACGGCGGCGGCCATTGTTGGTCGCCGCCGATTTCGTAATGCTGCCGGTGGTTAGCAGAACGCGCGACTACGGCCTACAGTCGTCCGTGAGATCGTCCAAGCGCGCTGAGATGGAATCGTTTCTCGCCAACATCGACATTAACCGATTGCGGGAAATTCAACGGCGCCATTCCGGATCACCTGATCGCTACGTGAAGTATGCAAACGTCGAACACTGGCTGGGGATCAATCTGCCGCGCGTTGAGGAACTAAAACTGGATCGTTCGCCGCCAAAACAAATTCTCGATCTCGGCTGCGGGGCGGGCTTTTTCCTTTTTCTGATCAAACAGTTCGGGCATTCCGGTGTCGGTCTCGATGTCGGTGACTATCCGGTATCGAATGAACTGATCGAGTTATTCGGAGTTGAACGTCTGACTTGGAGGATCCGGGCGTTCGAACCGTTGCCAGACTTTGGCCGTCAATTCGATCTCATCACTGCGTTCTCGGCGGCGTTCAATCGCAACCAGGATGAAACTCGGGGCTGGACCTCGGACGAATGGCAATTTTTCCTGAACGATCTGGATCGACATCGCAAGCCGGACGGCCAGATCCTGCTCGAGATTAATTCCGGCAAAGATAAACGGTATTATCCAACCGAGGTCCGCGAATTTTTCCTGGAACGCGGCGCGCGCGTCGACGGCGAACGCGTTTACTTCGGTCTCTAGCTGCGCTTTTTGCCGAGCGAAAATAAGAACAGCAAAACTCCCAGTCCAGCGAGCACGCCTGCGACCAGCCACGCAGTGCTAGAAATCTCCATTCGATAATGGAAATCGGATTTCATCCGTCCCGCGAAGCCGATCAGGAAAAATAACAGCGCAATGTAAATCAAAATCACGCTCACGCCTCTCTGGTCGTCCGTTTTCATCAACGATTGGTTCGCATTGCATGCGCCATTTAGCGGCAAATTTCAAGCCCGCGATTTTATTCTCGCCGAGCGTTTCAGAAACAGTCAGAGATTCGCCGCCTTCGCTCGGGATGATACGGGATTGGAAATTTAGTTCGTTTTCGGAAGTTTTTCCGATGCAGTCACCCACTTGCCGCCGGGGGAAGTGAGGACGGGAAGTTCTTCCATCATGAACTGCGTCTTGCCGAGCGCACCGATCATCTTGGTGCCGGTGGCATGATACCACCAGTCGCTCATTTCTTCGCCGGTGTGGCAGCCCCAGCTTTGGATGTAAGCGTTCTTCGCGAAAATGTTGCCGTGGATCTGGCGCAGCTGTGACTCGTGCAGGAACGATTTGGACGAACTGTCCACGTTGCTGCTGTAGTCGAACATGAAACAGGCGCGGTTGGAATGTCCGAAATATTCGAAGCCCGCGACTTTGAGCCGCTTCCGGTCCTGGCCATTGTTCAAATAATTGATCACGTCGTCGCCGTTGCGGATCCAGACCAGCTTGAGATTGAATTTGTCTCGAACGCTTTCAATGAGTGCGAGGAGATCTTGTTTTTCCTGCGCCATCCGGTCGACGTAACCCTGCTTGTAAACGAGCCAGGTAATCGGCGCGTCGGGACCGAGGCCGTCACGGAGTTGGTCGGTGCGCAAACGCGCGGCGCGAATGAAATTCGCCCACCAATGATCGTGCGGCTGGGCTTTATATTGCTCCCATTGTTTCAGCGAAGGGCCGCCTACGAGGAGAACCCATTCGCCTTTAGGGATGTTGTCGCCCGCTTTCGCAATCAAGGGCAGGATCGACAATGCGCAGACGACGAGGAGACGTTTCATTCCAATTTCCAGGGGAAGCACTATTTATGCAGGAACCTAAAATCTGCAACTTTGGCGGTTTATTTTGTCTCGTCTCGAACTAGATCCTCCCAGCGCTGGCGTTTTCGAATTAGCGAGACGTCATTGCCACGGACCAGCGCTTCGGCCGGCAACAGCCGCGAGTTGTAATTTGAAGCCATCGTGAATCCGTAGGCGCCTGCGCTCATGATCGCGAGCAGGTCGCCTTCGCAGACTTGCGGCATTTCGCGGTCGAGCGCGAAAAAATCGCCCGACTCACAAACCGGCCCGACGATGTCGATCTTCTCCACGCTCTTACTCTTGCGCGTACTCTCGACCGGCACGATTTCGTGATAGCTCTGATAAAGCGCGGGCCGGATCAGGTCGTTCATTCCAGCATCGACAATCGCAAATTTCTTTGCGCCAGATTTTTTGACGTAACGCACTCGAGTCAGCAGAACGCCGGCGTTGCCGACGATGAATCGACCAGGTTCGACCAGAATGCGAAGTCCGAGGTCGCGCAGAGGCGGAACAATTGCGTTGGCATAATCGCGTACCCTGAACGCGGACGATTCGCCACCGTGATCGTGCCACCATTTTCCCGTGCCGCTGTCCAAAGCGCGCCGGTAAATGATCCCCATGCCGCCGCCAATGCTGAAAAACTGGATGCCACACTTGGATTTTAGGTCGCGCGCGAGCGGCGCGACTTTCGCGATCGCAGCCGAGAATGGCGCGGCTTCCGTGATTTGCGAGCCGATGTGCATCTGGATACCGACGATGTCGATGTTCGGCATCTTCGCCGCGCGTTCGTAAATTCGTGGCGCATCATCGAGCGCGATTCCGAATTTGTTCTCGCGCGAGCCGGTCGAAATGTATTTGTGGGTGTGCGGATCGACATCGGGATTCACCCGCAACGCGATCGGTGCGCGTGACTTTTTCGCGCCGGCGATTTTGTCGATGAATTCCAGTTCCGCTTCGCTCTCGACGTTGAAACTGTGAACGCGCTTGTCGAGAGCGTATTCGATTTCCTCCTCCGATTTGCCGACGCCCGCGAAAGTACACTTTTGCGGATCAGCCCCGGCTTTGATTGCGCGAAAAAGCTCTCCGCCTGAAACGATGTCGAACCCAGCGCCGGCGCCGGCCAGCAATTTCAGGATCGCGCGGTTCGAGTTGGCTTTGACCGCATAACAGATCAGATGGTCGAGCGAACCGAGCGCGGCATCGAGTCGATTGTAGTGATCGAGAATCGTGCCCGCGCTGTAAACGTAAACCGGCGTGCCGAACTCGTCCGCGACGCGCGCAAGATCGACATCTTCGCAGTAAAGTTTGCCGTCGCGGTATTGGAACGAATGCACCGGCAAATGTAGCAGACGCGTTGTAATCCTCTATCGGCGAAGTAGCACTGAATAAGCGCGCGGCTGGACAGCGTGGGTTGAATGGCTTACGAGTGCCGACAACTGCGACATGGACGCGACGGCTATTTATTTTCTCGTCTTCGGCGCGCTGACGATTATCGGCGGGGTCATCGGGTACGTGAAAGCCGGCAGCATGGCGTCGATCATAGCCGGCGCGATCTCCGGCATATTGTTGCTCATCGCCGGATGGATTTTGCCGAACAATCGGACGATCGGACTGGCGATTGCTTTTGTCGTTTCACTTTTACTAGCGACGCAATTCGTCCCGAAACTTATCCGCACCGGAAAAGTGATGCCGGCCGGGTTGATGTCGATCTTGAGCGTGATCGGAATTGTGGTGGCGATTGCCGCCTGGCTGAAAAAGTAATCGCGTGGCGAAACTAAGTGTGCGCACGTTGCGAACGCTCGTCGTCCTGTTAGCGGCGGTGATTTTCGCGGCAATCGTGTATCGCTGGGTATCGCAGGAGCGTTTGCAATTTTTCCCGCCGCGCGAACCGGTTCCAGCTTCGCCAACGCCGGAACCAACGCCGACTCGTCCGCCGCCGATTGGCGGCAAATTGGATACTGGTCGCTTATT
>DASZJH010000167.1:0-3891 GCA_035948375.1 Chthoniobacterales bacterium | reverse complement strand
CGATCGGGTCCGCGAACTTTTCGCCACACAACCGGAAGCGATGTCGCAAGGTCTGACCGCCAGCGCGTTCTCGTTTAATTCCGGCAGCGGCCGTTGCGAACGTTGTTCGGGCACGGGGTTCGAAAAGATCGAGATGCAATTCCTGAGCGATCTCTATGTGCGCTGCGCGGAATGCGAGGGGAAGCGCTTTCAGCCCCATGTCTTGAAAATTAAGCTACACGGCAAATCGATTCACGATGTGCTCGAACTCACCGTGCACGAAGCGATCCAGTTCTACGGTGAGATCGGTGAATCGAAGACGTTGTCGGAACCGCTCGAAGTTCTCGACGAAGTTGGACTCGGTTATCTGCGGCTTGGTCAACCGTTGAACACGTTGAGCGGCGGCGAATCGCAACGGCTGAAGCTGGTTCGACACTTGTCTGATTCGAAGAACTTGGAACGCGGAACGAATGGCGACAGCGCCCGCGGAAACCTGTTCATCTTCGACGAACCGACGACCGGTTTACATTTCGATGATGTCGCGATGCTGCTGCGTGTATTTCAACGACTGGTCGATGCTGGCCATTCGCTGATCGTCATCGAGCACAATCTCGAAGTGATTAAGTACGCCGATTGGATTGTCGATCTCGGACCGGAAGCGGGCGATGACGGTGGCGAAGTTGTCGGAGCTGGAACGCCGGAGCAAATCGCGAAGATCGATAATTCATACACCGGAAAATTTCTGCGCAATGTTTTGTCTGCAGCCAGAACGTCGTCACCGACGCCAAGGCGGCGAGTCATTTACCGACACGACGAGGAAGAGTTTGCTCGGGCGGCTGAAACTGCGCCGCGTTTTCGAATTAACGGAACAAACGGCGAAATCGGTGTTCATGGCGCGCGCGAGCACAATCTGAAAAACATCGACGTCAAAATTCCACGCGATCAAATGGTCGTGATCACAGGTTTGAGCGGTTCCGGCAAGTCTACGCTCGCGTTCGATATCTTGTTCGCCGAAGGACAGCGTCGATTTCTCGACAGCATGTCCCCCTACGCGCGGCAGTTCGTCGAGCAGTTGGAAAAGCCGGATGTTGATCTTGTCACCGGTTTGCCGCCGAGTGTCGCGATTGAGCAACGCGTTACGCGCGGAGGTGGAAAATCGACCGTCGCGACCGTGACGGAGGTTTATCATTTCTTGCGATTGCTCTTCGCCAAAACCGGAACGCAGTTTTGTCCGGACTGCGATTTGCCGGTGGAAAGTCAGAGTCTCGCGGCAATCGTCAAACAGATTGAGACCGCGGCACGACGCGGTCCGATCAAAGTGCTGGCACCGCTGGTGAAAGCGCGAAAAGGCTTTCACACCGACGTAGCGCGGTGGGCCGAACGCCAGGGATTCGACACGTTGTTTGTGGATGGCGCGCTCATTCCGATTTCGCAATTCCGGAAGCTCGCCCGTTTCAAAGAACACACGATTTCAGTCGTAGTCGGCGTGATCGATGCGAAACGGATCGCGAAGGCGAGGAATCTCGCGCAGCGCGCGCTCGAGTTTGGTCGCGGCACGGCGCAACTCCTCGATTCGAAAAATCGTCTTACGATTTTGAGCATCGAGATGAGTTGTCCGAATTGCGGTCGTGCATTCGAAGAGCTCGATCCGCGGTTGTTCTCGTTCAACTCACCGCACGGCGCCTGCCAAGAATGCGGCGGATTCGGCGAAATCTGGGACCAGGAATTCCAAACTGCGGCTGAGGAAACAAGCGACTCCGTTTTGGAAAACGAACTTCGCGCCGAGCGGGAATCGGAATGGATCGAAGCCACCGACGCGCGTGAATGTCCAAGTTGTCATGGTTCCCGTCTGAACGCCGTCGCGCGACATGTGCGTGTGCAGGGAATGACCATCGATCAGTTCACCAGCCTTTCTGCGAGCGAAGCCGCCGAAAAGATCGACAAACTGAAATTTGCTGGAACGCAGCAAACAATTGCCGCCGATCTCATTCCCGAAATTCGACAGCGACTTCTTTTCATGGAGAATGTCGGGCTCGGTTATCTCGCGCTCGGGCGCTCTGCGAAAACCTTGAGCGGCGGCGAATCGCAGCGGATCCGATTGGCCGCGCAGCTTGGGTCAAATTTGCGCGGCGTTCTTTACGTTCTCGACGAACCGACCATTGGTTTGCATCCGCGCGACAACCTGCGATTGCTCGACACGCTCACCGCGCTTCGCGAAAAAGGAAATTCGCTAGTCATCGTCGAGCACGACGACGAAACAATGCAGCGCGCCGATCACATTATCGATCTTGGCCCGCGAGCGGGAATTCACGGCGGCGAAGTTGTGGCGACTGGAACGTTACGCGACATCGAGCGCGCGAAAAATTCCGAAACCGGTCGCTGTCTGAAAACGCCGCTTTGTCATCCCACACGCGAATCGCGGCGATCGCTCCGAACCGTCGAGAACTGGATCGAAGTCCATGGCGCGCGGGCGAACAACCTGAAGAATGTCGATGTTCAGTTTCCGGTCGGGCGACTTTCGGTCATCACCGGAATTTCTGGCTCCGGAAAATCCACGTTAATGCACGACGTCCTATTGCCCGCGGTGATCGAGCAATTGGAAAACAGAAAACGCAAAGGAGATGGCGACTTGTTCAAGCTGGTTAGCGGCACGGAAGAGATCGAAGCGGTTTACGAAGTCGATCAATGGCCCATCGGCAAAACGTCGCGGTCGACGCCCGGGACTTACATCAAAGTTTTCGACGAGATCCGGAATCTTTACGCCCAATTGCCCGTTTCCCGGGTACGCGGTTATTCGGCGAGCCGGTTTTCGTTCAATGCCGAAGGTGGACGTTGTGAAACCTGCAAAGGCCAGGGCGTGATCAAGCTGGAGATGAATTTTCTGCCGGAAGCGCTGGTACCGTGTGAAGACTGCGGCGAACGCCGTTACAATCCGCAAACGCTAGAAGTTCTCTACAACGAGAAATCGATCGGTGATGTGATGGAAATGACGATCGAGGAGGCGGCCGAATTTTTCTCGGCACATCCGAAAATCGCCCGTCCGCTGTCGTTGCTGGTCGAAACCGGGCTCGGATATCTCAAGCTCGGTCAGCCGAGTCCTACGTTGAGTGGCGGCGAAGCGCAGCGTTTGAAGCTGGTCACGCAATTGAAACGCGGAGTCAGTCGCGCAACCAACGAACGGATTCGGAAAATGCGCAAGCCGGACTCGATGCTTTACTTACTGGAGGAACCGACAATCGGTCTGCACATGGCCGATGTGGATCTTTTGCTCAAGGTGCTACATCGATTGATCGACGAAGGAAACACCGTCATCGTGATCGAGCACAATCTGAGCGTGATCGCCGAAGCGGACTACATTGTTGATCTTGGACCGGAAGCAGGCGCGGAGGGCGGCAAGGTCGTCGCGGTCGGAACGCCGGAGCAAGTGGCCAAGAGCAAAAAAAGCCGGACCGCGCCGTTCTTGCGAAAAGTATTGAACCGTTCGAGAGCGCGGTGACAATCGCGCAAACGAATGTTCGCTTACTACGTTCACGACCTTGATCCGCTGATTTTCAGGTTGTGGGACAATATCGGCCCGCGCTGGTACGGGCTCGCCTATGTCCTGGCGTTTGTTTGCAGCTATTTCGTTTATCGGATTTTGGCGAAACGCGGTTTCGCCGATTTGCCGGTGGCGAAAGTTGGCGACTTCATCACCGGCGCGGCGCTCTTCGGCGTGATCGTCGGCGGACGGCTTGGTTACGTCCTTTTCTACAAACCGGAGATGCTGCGTGAGCCGTTGTCGATCCTGCGAGTATGGGAGGGCGGAATGTCGAGCCACGGCGGAATGGTTGGGTTGCTCGCGTTCACCTTTTATTATGCGTCGCGGCACAAAATTTCATGGACGAATCTCGGTGATAATCTAGTCGTGACCGC
>DASZJH010000166.1:0-5434 GCA_035948375.1 Chthoniobacterales bacterium | reverse complement strand
AAAACATCGAGCGGAACCCTCAGCGCTCTTGCAACTTCGTAGGCGACCGGAACGCCGCCGCGCGGCAATCCGAGCACGATCACGTCGTCGCGCCCGGAGTATTTGCTCAGCTTTGTAGCCAGAAATCGTCCGGCTTCGGCGCGATCTGGAAAAGCTCCTTCCATGCCGTCACAGTTTGTTTTGAATCAACTGACTGAGCGAACTCACGTCGGTAATTGGCTCGCTTGCTTCCAAATAACGGCGAAAGCCGGCAGAAAATAGACCGCGTCGGCTGGACCACCATGCCTTGATCCCGGGCCGGTGGTAATAAACGCGGATGTGCAGATCCCAGCTTTCCCATTGTTCGCGCTCGAGCGTTCCCTGGCGCTGCTGAAACCAGGCGTTCTCGAACAGTTTAAACGTGGTAAAGAAAATCGACACACATCGAGTCCGATCCGCTTCGCTCGCACCGTGCCAGTCCTCGGCGACAGCCGCAAAAGCGCGCAGCTGTTCGGGATCCGCCGCTTGCGGACCGAGTAGCGCAATAAGAGATCGGGTTAGCGAATCATTTACCGCGGACCGCTGCGATTTCGTGTTTTGGCGAATCTGAGCCGCCAGATAAAACAGTGATGCAATCACACCAAGGGCGGCAATGATTTGCGCGACGGAGTTGATCGTCTCCAAATTCACGCGCGAGTTTTATCAAATCTCGCCGGCAGTGACGATGTCGATCTTCTATTGCAGCGGCGTCTCTGACCGCCGAATCTTGTCACTGGTCACTATCTTGGCAACGGCTGCTCCGAATTCGCCATCGCGTAGGCCCATACCGCGACGATCGCCGAAGTTTCCGCCAAATGTTTCGGATCGATCTTGTCCAGCGTATCCGCCGCCGTGTGATGATAATTAAAATAGAACCGGCCGTCCTGAATCGGGGCAAACGACGGCACGCCTGCTTTTTCGATTGGCTCGATGTCGGCGCCGGCGTGTTCGCTCAATTCCAGTCCGCCCGCACCTGATTCCTGCAAGACCGTCGCGATCGGTTTCAACAGCGTTTTTACTTCTGGCTTCGCTTTGACGTGAAGTCCGACCGGATGATCCGCGCCGTTGTCTGTTTCCATAGCAGCGAAATGATTCGCCCAGTCTTTTTCATGGTCCTTTGCGTACTGCTTCGAGCCGCGCGTGCCGTTTTCTTCGTTCATCCACGCGATCACGCGAATGGTGCGCTTCGGTTTCAAATTCAATTTGTGGACGAGGTTCGCTGCTTCCATTGAAACCGCCACGCCCGCGCCGTCATCGATCGCGCCCGTTCCCAGGTCCCACGAGTCGAGATGTCCGGAAACGATCACAACCTGTTCCGGATGTTCGCTGCCTTTGATGTCGCCGATCACGTTCGCGCTTTCGACATCGGGCAAAGTTTGCGGAGTCAGCACGAGCTTCATTTTCACGGGACCCTGCTTCACAAGATCGACAATCAGGTCCGCATCTTCGCTGGTGACTGCGCCGGCTGGAATTTTCGGGGCATCGCTGGCGTATTTTGTCTGGCCGGTGTGTGGAAGCCGGTAATCGGCACCGCCAACCGAACGAATCAAGCACGCGACCGCGCCTTGCCGCGCCGCTGAGCTCGGGCCGTCGCTTCGATATTCGACCGCTTCTCCGTACGCTGCACCGCTGCGACCTACCGCGGCCATTTGTTTGTCGAACGGATAAGTGAAGACCACGATTTTGCCGGCCACTTTGTCGCGCGGCATCGCTTTGAGTTCGTCGAAGTTTTTTACCGCGACGACATCGGCGGTGATTCCGTCTTTTGGGGTCGCTACACTTTCACCGAGCGCACAGAGCAGAATCTTTTGCGTCGTGCCCGGTGCCATTCCGGGAAATTGGATTAACGCCGCCGTTTCCTCACCGCGAACCCAGTGCGGCACCATCGTCTTCTCAAGCTGCACTTCGCAGCCGATCGCTTTCAGCTCGTTCGCGACGTACTCGACTGCTTTCGCCGCCTGCGCGGAACCGGTTAGCCGAGGGCCGATGTTGTTCGCCAAATGCGCGACCTGGCGATACGCGTAATCACTGCTCAGCGCGGCTTGTTGAATTCGTTTCAGGTCAGCCAGCGTTTGCGCAGCAAAAACAATCGGCGTCGGCGTTGGAGTCGCTTCTAATGTCGATCCTTCGGTCGGATTCCCGCTTTGCCCAAACGCACTCGACGTTGTCAGCAACACTCCGACACAAAAAAGCGATCTCCAGTTTGTCATCAGTCGAAAATGTCGAGTTCCGTGTGGATGACAAGCACTGAACTCCACGACGCGTCGTTTAATATCGACAAGGTTCCGCGAGCAACCATATCCTCGCGCCAGACCCAGAACTGATGATAGCAGTTCGATTCTTTCTGTTCGCGCTGACACTCGTTGCCACGTCAGCCTTTGGTGGCGAGATCTACGGCACAATCAAGGACGCCGATCAACCGGCCAAAGGCGCTTCGGTTGAAGTTAAGATTAACGCCAAAACTTATTCGGCTGTTGCCGACGAGTTCGGCAATTATCGCGTTGTGGTTGCTGAAACTGGAAAGTGCCAGATCACGATTCATCTCAAGGACCAATCCGTTACCGGCGAGGTTCAATCCTACTGGAACCCCAGCCGCTTCGATTGGGTCGTGGAAAAGTCCGGCGACAAATATTCTTTAAAGAGAGAATAACATGCCGGATGAACCGCCAGATTTTTGGAAGAAGCTGCAAATTCTCCTCGCCCCGGTCGGCGGTCTCCTCACTGCGATCAGCGTCGCGCTAATCGGATTTATCGGCTCCAGTTTCCTGAACAAAAAACAGGAAACCGATACCCGGTCCAAAGTCTTCGCCGAGTTGATGAGTCAGCGCGAGCAGGCGGAGAGCGTGATGCGAAAGGACATGTTTGCTCAAATCATGGGCGCTGTGTTGAAGCCGGAAAAATCCTCGCCCGATCTGGCTGTGCTGAACATTGAGCTGCTCGCTTACAACTTTCACGAGTCGCTCAACTTGAAGCCGCTGTTTGCTTATGTTCGCCGCCATTTGCCGTCGGACCAAAAGGAATGGCTAACCCGTCTTGATCAAGCCGCCGCGGACGTTGTTCGAAACCAATTACTCGTCCTCGAAGAGGTCGGCCAGAAATTCGATTGCACGATTGATCTCAATGCGCTCAACCGCGACTCCGCCAGTGTTAACCTGGCTCCAGAACGTAAGACACTCGCCGGAATCGAACGGGTGTACCACCTTGTCCCGATGCGAGCGGATGTCCCGAATCGAAAACTGCAAGTCCGGCTCGAGATCACGACCCTCGAACCTTCGCCCAAAACACAGACCGTCACTTTTTGGGTCAACTACTACGATTTCCCGATGATCGACAACACCCGAATGTCCAACGACCAGCGTTGCGCGGTAGTAATGAACAACTTCTGCGAAACCTCGGACTGCAGTGCGGAAGTCACGGTTGTGATCTTTCCGGGGTCGCGCGCGAGTCTGCAGGAGAAAACTTTCTCAGAAGATGTGATTCGCGAATTGCAAGGCGCCCACCCAGCGTCCACTCCACGCGGCTAATGGCCGCTCGGGTTCGTCTCGGCGCCGTTAGAGAAATAACGATAAACAATTCTCTGATTTTTCGTCGCGCCTGCTTTGTTCAATTCGGTCATCGCGTTCTCGTCCGCTTCCTTCTGGGATTTACCGCGACCGACGACGTTCGCGTCTTTATGAGATTTATCTGTTCCCCGGCCGACTACGACGAAGCCGGTCGCGTCGGATGAGGACAAAATCTCGAAGCGCGTTGTCTGATGATCGCCTCTTTTATGTAGATCGCGCAAAGCTTCCTCGCGCGCTTCCGGTTCGATCTTGTAATCTTTCCCGCCTTTGGGCTTGGACGAAGAGTAATAAGTGACGCTCGTCCAGATGCCGTCTTTGTTGTAACCGATCGCCACCGCGTCGCCGGCAAACAGCTGCGAGTTCGTCGCGAGAAACAGGAAACTAACGAGAAATGTGATTACGAACCTGATCACTACTTCAAACGTTCCTCGTCGAAATCGATCAGGTCTGGAATGCACTCGATGTCGACCCGATCAGCGCAACCCATTTCGGTTTTTCGTCGTTCCAACCGCGGAGTTATCCAATCTCGCCAGCCAAGTTTGGAGATAAAACCATTCCAAACTCGAATATCGCCCTCGTTCGGACGTCGGCCTTTCTCGAAACACCATTCCAGGATTTCTTCATCGGTCCCGCCCTGCTCGACCCGTTTGACCAGATCGCGATGATCGATTCGCAAAAAATTACAGATCGCCGCGTCGGCAGTTTGTGGTGCGCCAAAATTCTCTTTGTAATCGTCATGCAGCTCGCCACTCAGATGCATCCGGATCTTGTCGAGCAGCCGCGGAAAATAAACCAAGCCACTGGTCGTTTCCCTCGGGCTCTTCGGAAATTTTCTATTCATAAATCTTCAGGTAGGGGCGATTGACCTCAATCGCCCGCGGGCCGTTGGGGTCAACGGCCCCTACCAATTAAACCAAGCCCTGATCCAGCATCGCGTCAGCCACTTTGGTGAAGCCGGCAATATTCGCGCCGTTCACGTAGTTGCCCGGCGTGCCGTATTTCTCGGCCGTACGATAGCAAACTTCGTGGATCTTTTTCATGATGTTGAACAGTCGCGCGTCGACTTCTTCACGCGTCCAACGAATGCGCATGCTGTTCTGCGCCATTTCTAGCCCTGAGGTTGCAACGCCGCCCGCGTTCGCGGCTTTGCCGGGCCCGAAAAGAATCTTCGCATCCAAGAACTGGTTCACCGCGTCGATCGTGCTCGGCATATTCGCGCCTTCGCTCACGACATAACAACCGTTGCGCAACAAATTCGCCGCATCTTTACCGTTGATCTCATTCTGGGTCGCGCTCGGAAATGCGCACTCCGCCTTGTGCGCCCAGAGCGGATTGTGATCCGCCTTGGGATCAATTTTCGAGAACACCGCGCCTTTGAATTTGTCAGCGTACTCGGAAATGCGGCCGCGACGATTATTTTTCAGGTCCATCACGAACGCCAGTTTGTCGCGATCGATTCCAGCTTCGTCAAAAATGTAACCGGTCGAATCCGACAACGTCACCGGCTTCGCGCCGAGCGTGATTAATTTCTCGACCGTGTACTGGGCGACGTTCCCGCTGCCAGACACCAGCGCCGTCTTGTCTTTCAAATCTTCTTTGCGGGTCTTGAGCATCTCGTCGGCGAAATAAACCGCGCCGTAGCCGGTCGCTTCCGGACGAATCACCGAACCGCCCCAGGTGAGACCTTTACCGGTCATCACGCCGGTGAATTCGTTTTTGAGTTTCTTATACATTCCGAACAAAAATCCGATCTCACGCGCACCGACGCCGATGTCGCCCGCGGGCACGTCGGTGTCCGGCCCGATGTGTCGCCAGAGCTCGCACATGAACGCCTGACAAAACCGCGTCACTTC
>DASZJH010000165.1:0-24494 GCA_035948375.1 Chthoniobacterales bacterium | reverse complement strand
GCCGCAGACACCGGCGGCGCACTGGCGGGCTTGCGCAACGATGCCATGACGTCGGGGCGCATTCGCTCTTCGTCGGGAGTCGGCGTGAACTTCGATTCGCCTTTCGGATACGCGATCCGGGTGTGGAGCATGGTCATCAGCGTAAATCGGAAGCGCTCTGCGATTTTCCGGAGCTCGCCTAAAGTGAGATCGCATTCGTCGAGTTGACCATCGGCGATTCGTTCCTCGATCAACTCATTGACCAGTTGCTCGATCTTTTGCGGCGTTGGCTTTTCCAAACTGCGGGACGCGCTCTCGACGATGTCGGCCAGGCTGACGATCGCGCTCTCCTTGGTCTGTGGTTTGGGCCCGGGATAACGGAAACTCTCTTCCTGAACCTCCGGGATGTCTTCTTCGCGGATGTTCATGATTTTGCCGCCAGCACGCGCATCTTGCTGCTGCTGGAGCGCGCGTTGGTAGAAATAGAAAACGAGCGAGGTGCCGTGATGTTCCTGGATGACATCAATGATTTGTTTATTGAGGCCGTGCTTGAGCGCGAGATCTACGCCTTCTTTCACGTGCGCGATGATGATAAGCGCGCTCATCGTCGGCGCGAGATCGTCGTGCGGGTTGCGCTCGAAACTCATGTTCTCTGTGAAATATTCCGGTTTCACCAGTTTGCCGACGTCATGGAAATAGGCGCAGACGCGACACATCGTCGCGTTGGCTCCGATTTTTTCCGCCGCAGCTTCGGCCAAATTCGCCACCACGAGACTGTGATGGTACGTGCCAGGTGCTTCGATCGTCATTCGACGCAGCACCGGATGATTCAAATCCGAAAGCTCGAGCCACGAAACGTCGGTCGTGATTCGAAACAGGTGCTCGAGTAACGGCAATGCGCCGCCGACCAGCATTGCCGTGACAATTCCATTGCCGAGTGCGAGCGCGCTTTGCAAACCGATCATCCCCCAATCGTTGTCCGTAGGCGGATAAAGATTGATCGTGATTAATCCAAAGCTGAGCGAGGAAAGCCAAATCGCGACGCCGACGCCGAGACCGGCGCGAATCAATTTACCGCGATTGCGCACCTGAAGCGTTAAGTAGACCGCAGTGAAGCCGCTGATCAAACTAATCACCAGCAATGGCGCATCGATCTTAACGAACAGAACGCTGCTCCAAAAACTGACAAAGAACGCAGCATAAAGGCCATGGTTGCGGCCGAGCAAAACGCTGAGGACCAGCGGCGCAAACGCGTAGGGCGCCAGCAACCATCCCATTTCCGGCGTGAGAAATTTGAACGCATGTTGCTGGCTGAAAAAAACCAGCACGAGTCTGATCGCGGCGAGCTGAAGAAAGACTGTTCCGAAAACAAGAAAGACGCGCGAATTTTGGGCGAACGTTTTGGGGTGATTAATCCACAACGCCGCGATCGCGGTCGCGAAGAAAAGGAGCGCGATAACGAGGCTCTTGGTCGGCTCCGGCTGCGAACTGCTGAAAATCAGGAACGCGAGCCCGCCGATGAACGCCGCGAGGATGACGACCTTTACGAAGCGCGCGTGTTCGAGGCTGTGGAGGAACTCGTTGCGAGTCCGACGGCGCCGCTGCTTTTTGGAAGCGAGACCGCGGCGAAGAAGGCGTCGGCGTCTTAGGAAATCAAACATGTCTATTTGCGCGATGACGGCGCGGGCGAGCGGTGTTGCTGGTAAGCCGTGATGATAGACCGAACAAGCTCGTGGCGTACCACGTCGCGCTCGTTGAGATAAACGATCGAGATTCCGGGAATGCTTTTCAGCGCCTGCAATGCTTCGACCACACCGGAGCGCTTGTTGGGGGGCAAATCAATCTGGGTCACGTCGCCGGTAATAACGCATTTGGAATGCGGCCCGATGCGCGTGAGCAGCATGAACATTTGCTCGGTCGTGGTGTTCTGCGCTTCGTCCAAAATCACAAACGCGTTGTTCAACGTTCGCCCGCGCATGTAAGCGAGCGGCGCGACCTCGATCGTCTGTCGCGCGATCGAGCGCTCGATTTCTTCCGGCTCGAGCATGTCGCGAAGTGCATCGTAAAGCGGCCGCAGATAGGGCGCGATTTTTTGTTCGAGCTCCCCCGGTAAAAACCCGAGCGCTTCGCCAGCTTCGACGGCAGGACGAGTTAAAATGATTCGACTGACCTGATCTTTCTTGAGCGCAGCCACGGCCATTGCAACCGCCAAATAAGTCTTGCCGGTGCCGGCCGGTCCGATTCCAAAAACGACGTCGTGTTTGTCGATCGCTTCGAGATAATTCCGTTGCCCAGCCGAACGCGCCACGATGGGCGGCTTGCGCGGAGACGTCGTGATTTTCATCGATACCGCGTCGCTGAGATTATCGTCGCGCGATTCGGTCACTGAGTTGAGCGCGTATTGAAATTCGTGCTTTTGAATCGGCACACCTTTTTTCTGGGCGGCGTCGAGTTGATCGAATACGCGTTGCGCCTTGTCGATCTTTTCCGGTTCGCCTTCGAGTTTTACCCAACCCTCACGCGTAGTGACCTTCACGCCGAGCGAATCCTCCATTCGCTTCAACAGCTGAAGATCGTTCGCGTAAAGCGATTGAAGCTGGCGCGCGTTATCGAAATGCAGCGTTCGCGTTTCGGTCATGCGGGACTATAAACCAGGGCTCGAAAAGATCGACATGTCCCAAGTCGAGACGGGCACCTCCGATTAGCGGAATCCGTAAACCAGTGCCCAGTGGGTGCGTTCCTCGGGAGATTCCTCCACCGCGACGATGATGAAATAGCTGCTGGTTGCTTTCGGAATCACGTGCGCGGCCGCAAAATGACCTTTCTCCCAACTGTCCGGTTGCTCAGCGAGTTTCCCTTCCGAGTCGTAAATGTGGACGGAGACCTTCGCCCGTTCGATTTCAGTTCCCAGCCAAAACCAATATTCGTTTCCTTTGAATAACTGCTGTCGAACCGCTTTTTTCTCGCCGGAACCGAGATCGCCGCCCCAATAATCTTCGCGGACTTGAAAGCCTTCTTTCACATATGGCTCGGCGGCCTGGAGCGCGAATGATTGCGCGTCATCGACCGAGCCAGCCACCCCGCTGGGCAGCGCAAAGCAAACAACGATCAGCAGAGTTACTCGCAAGGTGAGTTTCGTGAAGTGGTTCATGGGCGCCGTCAATCCTTCGTCACGATTCCGTTGTCCAGCTTGGTTGTAATGTCGTTGATCTTTCGGACCGATTCCGCCGAAATGTGAGCGGAACCAACATCAACCAAGGGTTTCACTTGCCCCAGTCCGTTCTGAATATCGCGAATGATAGGCACATTAAATTCAGGCATGCTCTGAAGCTGGGTTTGAAAATGAACGAGAAGATCGGGCTGGTGAAGCAGCTCAGCGCCATCGGCCGAAAAATGCTTCGTAACCACGGAGGTCAACACCTGCGTGCCGCGTAACCAGCCGCCCAAGCTTACCAACTGCGACAACTTTTCGTCGTGCACTTCATTCATCGCCGCCTGCACACTGCTCTGAGTGCGATCCAATTCCTGACGAACATTTTCCCACTTCCGCTTGTCCGCCGCTTCAGTGATCGCTTTCGCGTGAGGCGTGATCGAATTGCCAACGCCGATTCCTTTGGAAAGACTTAAAACGCGCTGGCCGATTTCCTTCACCGCCGACGCGTCTTCCGCCTGCACCGCGATGAAACCGTCGGCAATGACAGTGCCGAGCAGGAGCGCGATACGCGGCCGTTCGGTGAAATTGTTGGTCTTTTCGGTTCGGACGTATTCGCGCCAATTGACCGAGCCGAGCTTGTTGAGCGCGCCGAAGATTTCGTTCGGCAACGGCACCACCACGTTCTCGACCTTTTTTGACATCTGTTTGACGTCAATGTGTTGCGGGGCTTGGGCGGCATGAGCGCAAAGCATGGCCCCAAGCGATACGCTTGCGCTCAGTTTCAGGATTCTAGAAAAGGCTATCATCGGCAGCTTCGACTGTTGATTTCGGCTTAGTATTCAGGATTAATGAAGCCATTGTAAGCAGAACCTAGCTTCCACACAAATCTCCGCGCCTAACAATTTTGAACCACCCAAAGTCATCCTCTTTCGCTGAACATCGCGGCGCCTGCGTCTTATGGACTTAAAAAGGCTTCGCCAAATCATCGACCGCGCCTCGTCCAAGCGCATTTTGGTCATCGGCGACCTGATGCTGGACGAATTTGTTTGGGGCAAAGTGGGTCGGATCTCGCCGGAAGCGCCAGTGCCGGTGGTGCATGTAACGAACGAGACTTTCTTTCCTGGCGGTGCAGCTAACGTCGCTCGCAATCTCCGCGAATTTGTCGACAAAGTCTCGGTGATCGGGTTCATCGGAAAAGACCGCAGCGGCCAACAGCTCCGCCAGTTGCTCGCCGAACGAAAGATCGACATCTCCGACACGATCGAGGATGACAAATTTTCCACGATCGTCAAAACGCGAATCATTGCTCGGCATCAACAGGTCGTCCGCGTCGATCGAGAAGCGATTGCCAAGCCGACGACTACGCAGATCGGGAAAGTGGCGGCTGCGGTCAAAAAGAAATTACCCGACATCGACGCGATCATATTTGAAGATTACGGGAAAGGGTTTTTAACCCGCGAACTGGTCGGGCAGATCGCACGTGAGGCGCGTGTCGCCAAGAAAATCGTCACCGCCGATCCAAATCCGAACAATCTGATCGACTGGAGCGGAATGACGGCCGTGAAACCGAATCGCGCGGAAGCCTTTCTCGCCGCGGGTGTCCCTGATCGCGATTCGGAAGTCGCGCCCAAGAAGGATGTCGATCTAGTGCGAGCTGGGAAGGAACTGCTTCGAAAGTGGGGGATTCAATATCTGCTCGTTACGCTGGGCGAGCGCGGCGTGATGTTTTTTGAGAAGGGGAAAGTACCTCACCACATCCCTACAAAGGCGCGCGACGTTTTCGATGTCTCTGGTGCCGGCGACACTGCGATCGCGATATTCACGCTGACGTTGGCGTGCAACGCCACGCCGCTGGAAGCTGCTCAGATTGCCAATCACGCCAGTGCAGTAGTCGTCGGGAAACTCGGCACCGCCACCGTCACGCGCGACGAATTGATTTCAAGTCTTGAAAATGACTTCGACTAAAGCGAAGTCGCCCGCGGTCTTTATCGATCGCGACGGAACGATCATGCACGATGCCGATTATTGTTCGCGCCCCGACCAGGTTCGGGTATTCGATGGCGCTGGCGTGGCGCTCCGCCGCCTCAAGAAGGCCGGCTTTAAAATTATTGTGATCACAAACCAAAGCGGCATCGGTCGCAGATTCTTCAGCGAACAAGACTACCGCACGGTGGAAGCCGAGGTCCTGCGGCAACTCGGAAACGACTTGATCGATGCGACTTATTTTTGTCCGGACGTGCCTGGCCAACCCTCAGAATACCGAAAACCCGCGCCGGGAATGGTCCTCCAAGCGGCGCGCGAGCAAGATGTCGATCTCTCGCGTTCGTTTTTGATCGGAGACAAGGAGATCGACGCCGAATGTGCGCACAATGCCGGCGTCCGCGCGATTCGGGTCCGGACCGGGTTCGATAAAGCTACTAATGGCAGCCGCGCGGAATGGGTGGCCGAGGACCTGCCCGCGGCGGCAGAAATCATTCTTAAAGCGAAAAATGAATAAGGCGGTTGGAATTATTCCCGCGCGCTGGAGTTCAACGCGTTTTCCGGGAAAACCACTGCATCCCATTGCAAACAAACCGCTTCTTCGTCGCGTTTGGGAGCGTTGTGTTCGCGCGAGGCAATTAAACGCCGTCATTATTGCGACCGACGACATGCGGATTGCCAACGCAGCTTTCGATTGGGGCGCCGAGGTCGCGATGACCTCGAAGAATCATCAAAGCGGAACGGACCGCGTAGCCGAGGTCGTGCGTAGAGCCCGCCAGTTTGATTTCATCCTTAATATTCAAGGCGATGAGCCACTGACCGAGCCCGCACTGCTCAATCGTTTTGTGGAAACGCTGCGCTCCGATCCGAAGATCGACATCGTTACGGCGGCGCATCCGTTCGCAAACGCGGCCGAAGCGGCGTCACCTCATCAGGTTAAGGTGATCATCGATCTCCGCGGCAACGCACTTTACTTTTCGCGATACGCGATCCCCTTCCCCAGGAATCGCTCCGTCGCCATTAGATATTTACGGCACCAGGGCATCTATGGTTTTAGGCGAAAAGCGCTGCTCGATTTCGTGAGGTGGAAATCGACCCCGTTGGAGCGCGCAGAATCACTCGAACAATTGCGCGCGCTTGAAAATGGTGTAAAGGTTCATGTGCTTCTCACGAAACATGGTTCGCCAGGCGTAGACACGCCGGCAGATGCGAAGGCGCTGGAGCGAAAACTAGCTCGCGCAAAGCGGAGAAACTCTCGATGAAATACATTTTTGTCACCGGCGGCGTGGTCAGTTCGTTAGGCAAAGGCCTGGCCGCGGCGTCGCTCGGCACACTTCTGGAAGCCCGCGGCCTGCGCGTCGTTCTCCAAAAATTCGACCCCTATTTGAATGTCGATCCGGGAACGATGAATCCGTTTCAGCACGGCGAGGTTTACGTCCTCAACGACGGCGCCGAGACCGATCTCGATCTCGGACATTATGAGCGCTTCACCAATTGCGTTCTTTCGCGTCACAACAATCTAACCAGCGGCCAGGTTTACGAGTCAGTCATCTTAAAAGAACGGCGCGGCGATTATCTTGGCAAAACCGTCCAGGTAATTCCTCACGTCACAGATGAGATCAAAGACCGCATTCGCGAAGTTTCCGACGAATCGAAGTACGACGTGGTGATCACCGAGATCGGCGGAACCACTGGCGACATCGAAGGCCTGCCATTTTTGGAAGCGATCCGGCAATTCATTCTGGAAGTCGGACCGGAAAACGTGGTCAACATGCACGTCACGCTTGTCCCGTACATTAAAGCGGCGGCCGAACTGAAGACGAAGCCCACGCAACAAAGCGTCGCAAAACTGCGCGAAATCGGTTTGCAACCGCAGGTTCTGATTTGCCGCACCGAAAAATCGCTCGATCGCGAGTTGCGTCAGAAGTTGTCAATGTTTTGCAGCGTCTCGGAAAAAGCAGTGATCGAAGCGCGCGATGTCGCCGACACGATCTACGAGGTGCCGCTCATGTTGCACAGCGAAGGTCTCGATCAGCTCGTTTGCGATTTGCTACGTCTGAAAGCTCCCGAGCCAGACCTGATTAGCTGGAAGAAGTTTGTCGATTGCGTGACCAACCCACGAAAGCGGGTGAAGATCGCCGTCGTCGGCAAATACATTCACCTTCAGGACGCGTATAAGAGCATCTACGAATCACTGACCCACGCGGCGGCGAGTCAGGATTGCGGAATTGATTTGAAACTGGTCGATGCGGAATCGCTTCAAGATCGCGTCGGCACGCAGCTCCAGGACGTGAGGGGCGTTTTGATTCCAGGCGGATTCGGTGACCGCGGAGTGGAAGGAAAGATCAAGGCGGCTCGTTACGCGCGCGAGCATAACATTCCGTATCTTGGCCTTTGCCTCGGAATGCAGGTCGCGACCATCGAATTCGCGCGCGATGTTTGCGGAATCCAAAGAGCCAACAGCACGGAGTTCGATCCGGAGACGCCAGATCCGGTGATTTCACTACTCGAAGAGCAGCGCGAAAAAATTCAAAGCAAAGGCGCGAGCATGCGGTTGGGAACGTGGCCAACGAAGATTGTAAAAGGAACGTTGGCTGAAAAGATTTACGGCGCGACCGATGTGATGGAGCGACACCGCCATCGCTACGAGTTCAATATGAAGTATCGCGACCGAATGAACGAGAAAGGCTTCGTAATTTCCGGCACCTCGCCAGACGGGACACTGGCCGAATTGATCGAACTCCGCGATCATCCCTATTTCATCGGCTGCCAATACCACCCAGAATTTCAGAGCAAACCGAACAAGCCCCATCCGCTGTTCAAAGGCTTCATCCAAGCTTGCCTGGCGTTCGATCCTAAGAAGCATCCGGCGCGCGCTGGAGGCGATCCAAAATCGCAGGCCCAAGTTCCTGAGAAGGAGCTTGTTTTGCAGCGGTAATCTGGCTGGTTCTGGGTCAACCTGAACGGATTTATAATTTCCATAATTCCCTATTGACCGCAAAATTCAAATATAAGACCATCGAGTCCGGGTCAGGAATCAGGTTCTATGAGAAAGCTTTCCGAATTGTTGTTTCAAAAGAAAACGCCGCAACAAGGCTTGGATAACCAAACGCTCGAGGATTATCACGCTCATGGTTACCTCGGTAACATGTATCTTTCGCTAGGCGACTTGGCTCAAGCTGAACTGGAATTTTCGCGGGCCTATGCCTTGTTCCCCTCCGAGGAGGTCCAAAGCCAGCTCGCCACTGTCCGCAGGCGTCGAGCCAAGCAAAACGTGTCAGCTAAGCAACCGATCTCGACTACTCGCGCGGCTTAACCTGTCTGAGATCGCAGCTCCGAGTCCTTGACAAGGAACTCGTTCTGCAACGATAAGATCGGCATCTAGCTGGTCGAGTTCCCGTAGATAGCGAAACAAATTCGCAGCCGCTTCGCGCAGATCCTGTCCTTCGCTCAAGTTCCGAATCGCCACGAAGCGTTCGTCTTTCTTCACCGGATTCCAGGCTAGCAACGCGCAACGCTGATCTGACTCGAACGATTTTAAATCATCAATGATCTGCAGCGGCGTTTTTGGCGCGTAGTGTGACGGTAACTGTCCCGGCGCAGATATTTTCGTAACCGAATCTGCGACTGCGACTTTGCCAAACTGCGACAATTCTTCGGAGGTGATCGGGCCGCGCCGAAGGATGTCGATCTTACCGCCGCTAATAGCGGTAATCGTCGATTCGATTCCGTGCGTGGCCGCTCCGGCGTCGACTATCAGTGAAATATGACCGCCGAGTTCGTCCATAACGTGTCGGGCTGTTGTTGGACTAATTCGACCGAAGCGATTGGCGCTCGGGGCGGCCAGCGGTTTTCCAAACGCCTGAACGATTTCGGCGAAGACTGGATGGGCGCTGATTCGAACCGCCACCGTCTCCAAACCCGCAGTGACAATTCCCGGAACAACGTCGCGCTTTGGCAAAACTATTGTGAATGGTCCCGGCCAAAACTTTTCGGCCAGTTTCAAGACCAGTTGTCGATCTTGCGCCGGAAGGTCAGCGATCCTTTCCAGGCAATCGCGAGCTGGCAGATGGACAATCAACGGATCGAAGCGCGGACGACCCTTGGCTTCGAAGATTCTTGCGACCGCGATCGGATTCAACGCATCCGCTGCGAGGCCGTAAACGGTTTCGGTCGGCAACGCCACAACCTCGCCTTGGCGCAGCAATTCAACCGCCGCGTTGCGGTCGGTCGAAATTTCCGTTTTCACTTCGGAAGTTTCGCGGAAAGAACGCTCTCGGATTGCTTCTTGCGAAATGCTTCCAATCTCTTCCGAAGTTTTTTGTCGGTGGTAGCAAGAATCGCAACGGCGAGAAGCGCTGCGTTTTTGGCGCCGGCATCTCCAATCGCCAGAGTTCCAACCGGAATCCCGCCCGGCATCTGCGCAGTCGATAATAGCGAATCGAGACCCTGCAGCTTTGATTGAATTGGAACGCCAAGAACCGGTAACACCGTATGCGCGGCAATCACACCGGCCAAGTGTGCTGCACCGCCAGCGCCGGCAATGATCACGCGCAGTCCACGTTCCAAGGCGTTGCGCGCGAATTCAGTGGTCGCTTCTGGGGTGCGGTGCGCCGAGAGCACACGGGCTTCGTTAGGCACCCCGAGCTCGTCGAGCGTTTCGATGGCGTGCCGCATCGTGTCCCAATCCGATTTGCTACCCATGACGATGGCGACCAGTGGACTTGCCATACCGGAGTTTGGTCGGCCACCGCGTCGCCGCAACTTCTTTTCAATGGACGTCTTCAACGACATATTGCGCTGATGAACTCGGTCAAATCAATTGTCCTCGTCGGAATGATGGGCGCCGGGAAATCTTCGGTTGGTCGCTGCTTGCAACGCCGAACCGGACTCGCCCGCTTGGATACAGATGAAATAGTCGCAAAGGAATTCGGCGTTTCGATCCGCGAGATTTTTCGCACTCACGGCGAACAGAAATTTCGCGACGCGGAAACGCAGGCGCTCGGCGAACTGGCTCCCGACCGTCCGACGATCATCGTTACCGGCGGTGGAATCGTGCTTCGTCCACAAAATGTCGATCTGTTGAAACGACTGGGAACGATTGTGTGGTTGAATGCCGACGAAGCGACATTATTCGAGCGCGCATCGCGGCGAAACGAACGCCCGTTGCTGCAAAATGAAAATCCGCGGACGGCGTTTTCGGAATTGCTGCGCAAACGAATACCGCTTTACCGGAGCACCGCACATTTTGAAATCGATACGTCGCGGATGACTCATGACGAAGTGGCGGAAGCGATTTTGAGCAGGCTCGAAGAATTCAGTGCGACACGGCAATGATTGCGACAGCCAAGATTGATAACAAAACCTCGGCGGTAATTCTTAAAGAGCGACTTGTCGATTTTGCGCGTGAGATTGGATTCGATTCCTGCCGTGTGGCTGCGTGTGCTCCCCCAGCCCACGCAAATGAGTTCGAGGATTGGCTGAATGACGGCGCGCACGGCGAGATGAGTTACATGGCGCGTGGCGAAGAGAAACGTCGCGAACCGCAAATAATTCTGCCAGGCGCGAAATCGATGATCGTTTTAGCCCTGAATTATTTTCAGCGAAAAGAGAATCGGCGGTCACAGACCGCCGCTACAGGAAGAGTCGCCCGCTACGCATGGGGCGATGATTATCATGACATCATCGAGACGAAGTTGGACAAGATAGACAACTTCCTTCGCGAATTCGGCGGCGTGCAAAAGTGTTACGTCGATACCGGCCCGATCTTGGAGCGCGATCATGCCGCAGACGCCGGGATCGGTTGGCACGGCAAGAGCACGATGTTGATCAACGAAAAACTCGGGACGTGGTTTTTTCTGGCCGAGATTTTGACTACGCTCGAACTCCCGCCGGACGCGCCGGGGCGGGATCGTTGTGGAACCTGCGAGCGATGCATCAAGGCTTGTCCGACCGGCGCAATTACCGCGCCTCACAAATTGGACGCGCGACGGTGCATTTCGTATCTCACCATCGAGCTCAAAGGCGCGATTCCGCTCGAGCTTCGCCCGCTGATGGGCGATCGCATCTTTGGCTGCGACGATTGCCTCGATGCTTGCCCGTGGAATCGTTTCGCGGAGGCTTCGCGCGAGACTGCTTTCGCCGCACGAAGTCCGAGCCGGACTGGCACTTCGACAATCGGTTTCGCGCTCCGTGACTATTTGCGATTGAACGACGCCGAGTTTCGCAATCTCTTTCGCGATTCGCCGATCAAACGAATTAAACGCCGGGGATTTCTGCGAAACGTCTGCGTCGCGCTTGGTAACGTCGGCACAGCGGACGATTTGCCGTCGCTCCAGCGTGCGGCTACCGATGCCGAGCCGCTCATCGTCGAACACGCGTGTTGGGCGATCGAGCGTATCCGTGGACGATTGACCGACTAGACGCAAGTGGTTGAATCCAACCGCCCCGGTTGCTGCATCCTATTGGCGATCCCGTGAACGGGTTTCCTTTGAAAACGTCTAAAGTGAGGTAATTTCTGACGCTTCCTCTCCCTGAGTCGCCATGCACCAAACCTTAACCACCCCGGAGGTTTCGCCCCAGGCTGCGCGCAAGCAACGTGCGCGGCGACGTCGTCAGATCATCTGGGGCGTGGTCGGACTTTTTGTTCTCTGGCTCATTGTTTCGATTGCGCTGTCGAAACGCGAGAAGGCGATTCCGGTGACAACCGAAAAGGCTGTGCGCAAAACGATCCTCCAAATCGTTTCCGCCACCGGCAAGGTTCAGCCGGAAACAGAGGTGAAAATTTCGCCCGAAGTGGCGGGTGAAATCATCGAGTTGCCGGTGGAAGACGGAATGAACGTCAAGAAAGGCGCCCTGCTAGTAAAAATTAAACCGGATTCGTACAAGGCGCTGCTCGAGCAGCAGGAAGCAGCAATCAGCACCGCCAGAGCCAACAACCTGCAACAGAAGGCGACAATGTTGAAGACGCAGCAAGATTTGAAGCGCGCCGAAGACATGTTTACCAAGAAGACGATCTCGATCCAGGAATATAACGCCGCGCAGGCCGCAGCTGACGTCTCCAAAAATACTTATGAAAGCTCGTTGCACGAAATTGAGCGTGCAGAAGCGGGCTCGAGCCAGGCGCGCGATCAACTTTCCAAGACCACAGTGTATTCGCCCATTGACGGGACGGTCACGATTTTGAGCAGCAAACTCGGCGAGCGGATCGTCGCGACCGGACAATTCGCCGGAACGGAAGTGATGCGCGTGGCCGATCTCAACCACATGGAGGCGCGAGTGGACGCGAACGAGAACGATGTGGTGAATGTAAAAGTTGGCCATAAGGCCAACATAAAGATCGATGCTTACGGCGACCGAAAATTTCACGGCACTGTTTACCAGATCGCGAATACCGGAACCACGACCGGCGCCGGCACACAGGAAGAGGTCACGAATTTTCAGGTCAAAGTGCGTATCGATGACCATGATGTGCCGTTGAAGCCGGGATTGAGCTGCACTGCCGACATCGAGACCAATATAGTGAAGGACGCGGTCGCGGTGCCGATGCAAGCGGTCACTATTCGCACCGGGGACAGCAATTTAAGTCCGGAAGAAATCGAAAAGAAAAAACTGAAGGCGACCGCGCGCGATAAAGGCGACAACAACGCCGACTACGTGAACGAGCGTCAGGAGAAAGCGGCGCAACGGGAAGAACGCGAAAAGCTGTCCAAAGTCGTATTTGTGAAAAAAGGCGGCAAAGCACAGTCGGTTAAAGTGACCACGGGCATTTCCGATGATACTTACATGGAAATCAAAAGCGGCGTTCAACCCGGCGACGAAGTGATTTCCGGCAGCTACAGCGCCATCAGTCGCAAACTCAAAGACGGGGCAAAAGTCGGCTACGACAAGGAAGCGACGAAGTAGATGTCGATCTAACAATGGACGGCCGGCAATCAGTCAGAGCAGTCGGTCCGATTGTCATCGACATCGAAAACATCACGAAGGATTACGTGATGGGAGAAGAGATCGTGCGCGCGCTGCGCGGCGTGACGCTGCAAATCCGGCGCAACGAATATCTCGCGGTGATGGGGCCCAGCGGGAGCGGCAAATCAACCTTGATGAACATGCTCGGTTGTCTCGATACGCCAACTTCGGGACGGTACGAATTCAATGGGCGCAATGTGAAGGACATGGATGACGACGAATTGGCCGCGATCCGCAACCGCGAAATCGGTTTCGTTTTTCAAACGTTCAATCTGCTGCCGCGGGCCGATTCGCTTCGCAACGTCGAGCTGCCATTGATTTACGCCGGCATGGATCCCGACAGTCGAAGGGAACGTGCCGTGCAGGCCTTGACAGATGTTGGTCTGGCGGACCGCATTCATCACAAGCCTAACGAATTGTCGGGCGGCCAGCGTCAACGGGTCGCGATCGCGCGCGCGTTGGTGAACAATCCGTCGATTATCTTGGCCGACGAACCGACCGGTAATCTCGATTCAAAAACTGGCGAAGAAATCATGGCGCTGCTGGAAGATCTTTATCACCGCGGGAATACGATCATTTTGGTCACCCACGAGCGCGACATCGCCGCTCACTCGCGTCGCACGATTCGTCTGCGCGACGGCGTGGTTGAAAGCGACGAATTAGCTTTTGTCCCACAACTGGAAACCGTCGCGGCGAGCTAATATCGACATGAAGCGTTTTCTCTACGAACTCGAGGAAAGCTGGAAGATCGCCGCGGCGCAAATGCGCTCGAACATGACACGCTCAACCCTGACTGCACTCGGCGTGATCATTGGAATCATTGCCGTGACGTTAATGGGTACCGCTGTAACCGGCATTTCGATCGGCTTCGACAAAAGCATGTCCGTGCTCGGCGACGATGTCCTTTACGTCACCCAGTGGCCGTGGAAGCCGGTCGATGATTGGTGGAATTACCGGGACCGGAAAAAGATTCAGACGGAATACGCCGAGAAGATTAATCGGATCATCGCTGCGACCCCGAATTCGAACCTGGTTGTCGCGGTGCCGACATCGAGTTTGATGCGCTCCATCAAACACGAAGGCAACCAAGTGGACAACGTCTTCACTCTCGGCACGACGTCCGATTTCACTCTGACATCGACAATCGATTGCAAGGAAGGTCGCTTTTTCAACGAAATCGAATCGCGCAGCGGCGCGCAGGTTGCAGTGATCGGTTACGACGTGGCCGATGCGCTGTTTCCATCCGAAAGCCCGATCGACAAATCGGTGCTGATTAACGGACAACTCTTCAAAGTTATCGGCGTAAACGCACGCCAGGGAACATTTCTCGGATTGTTCAGCTGGGATTCGATGGTCGCGGTGCCGTTGACGACGTTCATCAAGTACTTCAGCTCCAAGAGCGCGGCAGACGTGCGCCCGAATGGCGCCACAACCGAATCGGACGTGCGAGTAAAAGTGAAAGATAAAACCAAACTCGCCGAAGCGAAGGACGAATTGACCGGAATCATGCGACGCTTGCGCGGACTGTCGCCGGAAACGAAGGACGATTTTTCGATCAACGAGCAACAAGCCTTCAAGAGCACGCTCGATCCAGTGAAAAACACGATTGCGGTCGCGGGTTTATTCATCACCGGGCTTTCCCTGTTTGTCGGCGCCATTGGAATCATGAATATCACTTTTGTCAGCGTGAAGGAGCGCACGAAAGAAATTGGGACTCGCAAAGCGCTCGGCGCGCGCCGTCGCACCATTCTGCTGCAATTTCTGATTGAATCGACCGCTCTTTGTCTACTCGGCGGATTTATCGGCTTGGTCGTGGCTTATTTCATGTGCTTCGGAATCGGCAAAGCGTTTCCGTCCTTTCCGATCCAATTTTCCTTCGGTCTTGTCGTTGCCAGCATGATTGTTTCCGTGCTAACGGGTTTGATCTCAGGATTTGCGCCCGCCTGGACGGCGTCGCGCCTCGATCCAGTGACGGCGCTCCGCTACGAGTAGAAGATCGACATGCAATTCAGCGAGATCATCACGATGGCATTGAGTTCGCTGGGCGTGAACAAACTGCGCTCCAGCCTGACCATGATCGGGATTACCATTGGAGTCTTCTCCGTCATCTCGGTGATGACCGCCCTCGGCGCCCTACAATATTCGATTGAGAACGGAATCAGTTTCCTCGGTTCGAACATTTTCCAGTTCGCGAAATATCCGGCTAACATGGCGGCGGGCGGCGACGTGAAGAAAAAGTATCAGAACCGCCGCAACATTACTTACCAGCAAGCGCTGCATTACCAGCGGCTGATGGAAGGAAATGCGCGCGAGATTTGCCTGAAATGTTTCGGCTACGAAGTGAAAGGCCAGGCGGTTTACAATGGAGTGAAAACGACGCCCAGCCTTCTGGTTGTCGGCACCAATCGCAGTTTTCTCACCGCCAACGCATACACTCTGGGTTACGGACGGAACCTGAATGATGAAGATGTCGATCTTGCCCGCAACGTGATTGTGGTCGGCAAAATGGTTGAGAATCGGTTATTCCCGCATGAATCACCGATCGGCAAGGTGGTCCGCGTCAGTGGACATACCTACACGATCATCGGCGTGTTGGCCGAAAAAGGAACGGCATTTGGCCAGAGTCAGGACAATATGTGTATGATGCCAATCACGCGTTTCTTCGAAGACTTCGGTTCGGCAAGACGCACCGTGAACATCGCGACCCAATCTCCGTCGACCGAGACTTACAACGCGACCTTCGACAGAGCAGTAGGCGCGATGCGAATTGCGCGTGGACTGAGAGCCGACCAGGAAAACGACTTCGAGATTTATTCCAACGACTCGCTCAAGAGCGCGTTCGTTTCCGTTGCAGGTATCGTGCGCGTCGGCGCATTCGTGATCAGTTTTATCGCGCTGGTCGCCGCGGGCATCGGCATCATGAACATCATGCTGGTGAGCGTGACCGAGCGAACAAAAGAAATCGGGGTCAGAAAATCGATTGGCGCGCGAAGCAAAGATATTTTGCACCAGTTTTTGACCGAAGCGGTTTTCATCTCCGAAGCGGGCGGCGTTCTAGGAATTGTTCTAGGCATTATTGCGGGCGATCTCCTCGCGATGTGGCTGAAAGTGGACCTTATTTTTCCCTACGGCTGGGCCATCGCTGGGCTAGTCGTTTGTTCCGCGATCGGAATTGGGTTCGGTCTCTATCCCGCGTATCGTGCGGCCAACCTCGATCCGATCGAGGCGCTGCGATACGAATAGGTCGACGATCGGCGCTCCGGGCGCTGAGGGATTACACAAACTGCGCCTGCTTCCCTTTGACCTCCGCTTTAGGTTTGTCATACCCTAAATTCTTGAGGGCTTTTTCAGGTGTCTGCTCGTTCTAAATCCATCAACGCTGAACCGCCGCAGCCTAGTATCGTTCTCCTTGAGGAGTACGATGCGCTGGCGGCCGCCATCAGCTCAGCGTTAAAGAAATTTGCTCCGCAACATAGCGCCGTTGTTGCCCGTTCTCTCAGCGAACTCGAAAAGCTTGCCGACGATCTTACCCCGGAGCTGTTCATCTTCGATGTCGATCCACCATGGTCTGGCCTGACGAATCTGCTCGACCAAGTTCGAGATTCGCATCCGAGGTCGCGCGCCCTCGTCATCGGCGGCCCGATTCCGTCCGAGATTGCTGCGGAGCGAGGATCTTCGGGCGCGCTTCAATTCATCGAAAAACCATTCGAGCTGGCGGCATTCGGCGCGGCCGTTCAGGCACTTCTCGGACCACGCGCGGAATCACGCGGGACGTTGCGCGTGCTCGGCGCCATTGATGCCATGCTGTTGCAGTGCGCATCCAATGTCAGCGTGATCCTGGAAATTCGTTCACGCTCCAGAACCGGCGAGATCGAGATCGCGGCCGGACAGGTCGTGCATGCCGAAACCGGCAAGCTCAAAGGGGAAGAGGCTCTCGCTGAAATCTTGACCTGGCCCAAGCCCCGTCTCAGCGAAAGAAAAATGTTCGGATCGGCGCAGCGAACAATCGCCACCGACTGGCCGGCGATCGTCATTGAAGCGTTACGCGAAGCACAACTCGAGATTACCGAGCCGGAGCCTGCGAAACCGGAAGCAACTCAGCCGCGTACAGGAAAAAAAGTCGTAGTCGTCGACGACACCGAAATGCTCTTGATTTTCGTGGAAGATATTCTTGCGACCTCCGAACTCGAGCTGCAAATCACGACTGCGCTCAGTGGTACCGAAGGATTTCGCGAAATCGAGCGAGTAGTTCCCGATCTGGTGCTGCTCGACTACAGCCTGCCTGACGTCAACGGCGACGAAGTTTGCCGGCGACTGTTAGAAAACGAGCGAACTGCGGACGTGCCCGTGCTTATGATGTCAGGTCACGTTGCGCAAATGAACTCGGCGGCGGCGCGATTCCCGAACATCGTGGCGACAATCGAAAAGCCGTTCCTCTCCGACGCCCTTGTCGATCTAGTCCGGCGAACGTTGGCGAGCGGCAAAACGCGCGCCGAGAAGGTTATCGCGAAACCAGTACCGCTGCCGCCGATTATCGAACCTGCGCCTCCACCATCGCCACCGCCAAAGCAGCAAAGGAAACCAGAGCCGTCAGTGCGTGTGGTTCGCGAACCTTCGCCTCCTCCGGTCGAGCCGTGGATTGAAGAGCGCAAACCGTCGATCGCTCCTTCTCCGATCCGGATCGCTCCGACTGATGGCAGCACGGCGGTTCTCGGGATTTTTCTCGAGGTTCTCTCGATGCAGCTGACCTCACAACTTCAAATGGGCGCAATTCGGGCGCGGCCGGCGTTGACTGCGTCGCTCCGGCTGGAATCAGCCGCTGCGCGCAATGCGATTCCAGCCGAGACCGGATTCCAACTCGGCCCGGCGCGATTTAGCGAAGAAGGCCGCATCTCGATGCTGCGTGTGCTACCGACCTCAAAGCCCTTTCAGCCGGCTCAGATGCGAAACGCGTTTGAGATCGGCGGAGTCGCCGTGATTCCAAATGAAACTCGGGCCCGTGTTCAACTGACTCCCGCCGGCACGACGCCGATGACGATGCAGTTGTCCGCCCATCTCAAGTTGAACGCGGTTGAGCTGACGCCAAATTTTCAAGTGGCGCAGTTGATCCTAAACTGGCCCACCAACGCCGTTCGGGTCACGCTTAATCCGAAAGCGCCGGAGCAAACGGCGGCCAAGTTCGAAATACGAGTCGAAAAACTCGACAGTTCGGGACGCATCGCCCAAGTGTTATTGAGTCCGATCAGATAGCGCTTGCGTCTCTATTCCAGGCCAAGCGCCTTGAACGTCTCGTCGACATGCCGGAAATGGATGTCGAGCGAGCAAAGTCGATCGATCTCGGCTGCTGAAAGTTTTGCTGCAATTTCCGGTTCGTTCTTCGCGTTCTCAGCAAAACTCCCCTCGCCTTTCCATGTTTTCATCGACGCGCGCTGAACGGCTTCGTAGGCGGTCTTGCGTTCGGCGCCGGCACGCGTGAGCGCGAGAAGAATCGATTGGCTGTTATAAAGACCTTTGGTCATCGCGAGATTTTGCTGCATCCGCTCAGGATAAACCTGGAGTCGTTCAACCAGATTCCGCAGATCGTTGAGCATGAAGTCCATCAGGATGCACGAATCCGGCAAAATGATTCGCTCCGCACTGGAGTGACTAATGTCGCGTTCGTGCCAGAGCGCGACGTTTTCCAACGCGACCAGTGCGTTTCCACGAATCACTCGCGCAAGACCGCTCAATCGTTCGCTTGTTATCGGATTGCGCTTATGCGGCATCGCCGAACTCCCTTTCTGGCCTTCGCTGAATTGCTCCTCCACTTCCAAAACTTCCGTTCGTTGAAGGTGACGAAACTCCGTCGCCCAGCGATCGATGCTCGAAGCAATTACCGCAAGCGTTGTCATGAACTCTGCATGCCGATCGCGTTGGACGATCTGTGTCGATAGCGTTGCCGATTTGAGCCCGAGTTTTTCGCACACCGCGCGCTCCACTCGTGGATCGACATGTGCATGAGTGCCAACCGCGCCACTGATCTTACCAACGCGAATGCGTTCGCGTGTTTGGGCAAGACGTTCCTCCGCCCGGCCAAATTCGTCGTACATCAACGCCATTTTTAGTCCGAATGTGATCGGCTCGGCGTGGACGCCGTGGCTGCGGCCGATCATCGGGGTCATTTTGTAGTGCCGGGCTTGCGCTGCGATCACGTTGCGAACTTGATCTAAATCGTCGGCCAGAATGGCAGCCGATTCGGTCAGTTGAACTGAAAGCGTGGTATCGAGAATGTCGGATGAAGTGAGCCCTTGATGAATCCAGCGCGCCGCCGGGCCGACCGACGCGGCCACGTTTTCCAGAAACGCGATGACGTCGTGGTTCGTGCGCTTTTCAATCTCCAAAATCTCCGGAATCGAAAAACGCGCCCGCTTTCGGATTTCGGCTGCGTCTTCTTTCGGAATCTGGCCAAGCTCGGCCATTGCCTCGCAGGCGAGCAGTTCGATCTCCAGCCAAATTTGGAATTTGCGTTCGTCCGACCAGATTTGGCGCATCCGGGGCCGGGAATAGCGGTCAATCACGCCGCAAGATAGATTGGCGCGTTAAAGGCGAAAGTGTTTTGTGGCACAAAAAAAACCGCTCCGGCAGATAAACCACCGGAGCGATTTGAAATTCGCTTTTAGCTACTGACCGCCTAGCAAACCTTGGCGCGGAGGAATTTGCCGTCGCTTTGAAGACGTACCTTTCCGCTGCCGAGTAGGTCGGCCACAGTCGCGACCGTCTCTTTCGTGTTGGTCGTGCAGGAGCTGACCGCGAGGATCAGATCACCGAGTGAAAGTTTTGTGCGGGGCTTTAGGATCAGGCTGTTCTTTTTCATTGCTGTTGGTCCTTTGACAGCAGCTTCGGTGCCTCTGTTCAATCAAAGTTGGTTCGAAAAACGCCCTGCGGTTCGACAATTCTCGGACCGACCAGGGCACTCTAAGATTTCTTCTTAGAAAGACGAACTGACAAGATGTAGAGCGCGGCGAAAGCTAGAACGATTAGAAAAAGCCACTTCGATTGCCCGCGAATAAACTGAACCAGCGCGTCCGGATTTTTCAATAAATCGGGCGCTACGCGTTGCGCACGCACCCCCAAGTAGGCCAAAATCGTACACGAAATCGCTGAGCCCAACAGCGTCGTCACGCTGAAAACCAGAAAATTCATCCTTACGATTCCAGCCGGAATCGAAATCAGGTGCCGAACACCTGGCAGGAGTCGGGAAAAAAAGATTCCGCCGGCCTCGTAACGGGCCAGCCAATGCTCGGCTTCTTCAAGTTTCTTCGGCGGAAATAGAATGAATCGTCCGAACCGCACGACTAACGGACGACCCAACCATAATGAAAGCCAGTACATCGCCGCCGCTCCGAGATAGGCGCCCAAAGTGCTCGCCAAAATCACGCCAGCCAGGTTTAACCGACCCTGCGCCGCGAGGAAAGCCGCCGGCGGCACCACCAGTTCGGCCGGCAATGGAATGGGTGTGCTCCCCATCGCCATCACAACGATGATCCCTAGGTACCCTCCGGTCAGAACCCATTCCGACCAGATTTGAATCAGATGATGCATATTGTCATTCCGAGCGAAGTCGAGGAATCTCTCACTGTTGCGGTGCCGCCCTAGTTCAGTCTGAAATTTGAAATCTGCAATCTGAAAATCCGATGTCGATTTACCGTCGCGTCCTTCGTTACTACCGGCCGTTCTTTCCGCAAACGGTTGTTGGATTGCTCCTCTCGCTAATTGGCGTCGGGCTGAGTCTGCTGAAACCGTGGCCGTTCAAGATCATCGTCGACGATTTTCTTCGGCCCGGCGTCACTGCGCGCGGCGACTGGCACACTTGGATCCCCGCGCTCTGTCTTGCGCTCATCGTGATCCAGTTCCTGTGGGGTCTGATGAATTGGGCGAGCAATTACATTTTGGTCAAAGTCGGTCTTCGAGCGCTGCTCAAACTGCGCACCGATCTCTATGCTTATCTTCAATCGCTTTCTCTCAAGTATCATGACGTTCGGCGATCGAGCGATTCCAGTTTCCGCGTGGCGTACGATTCCCAATCGATCCAGACAATCTACAACAAAGGTTTCACTGGAATTTTCGGCTCAGTGATCACCTTGATAGGAACCTTTGCCGTCATGATCCGCCTGGATTGGCAGCTGACGTTGCTTTCGCTGGCGATCGTACCGTTTATCATCGCGGCCATCTACTTTTTTGCTAATCAGATTAGGCGCCAGTCAACATTCATCCAAGAACACGAAAGTGCTGTTCTGACGCAAGCGCAGGAAGGATTGAGCTCGATTAGAATGGTCCACGCGTTCGGCCGTGAAGAATTCGAAGTTCTTCAGTTTCATCAGCGAGCGCAGCAAAGCTTACAGGCGAATCTGCGACTCACACTCACAAACGTGAACAGCGCGCTCGTTATCAGCACACTGATGGTCATTGGCACGGCGGCGATGTATTACGTCGGCGCCCTCCACGTTTTAAGCGGAACGCTCACGCTCGGAACGTTGCTCGTGTTCACCGCCTACCTGTTGATGCTCTACCAACCGATCGAATCGCTCACTTATACTACGTGGGCGATGGAAGGCGCCACGGCGGGCGCGAAGCGTTGTTTTGAAGTGTTGGACCGGCCTGACGACGTAGTCGATTCGCCGAACGCAATCGAAATTGAATCAGCCAAGGGCGCAATTGGATTCAACCGTGTCTCGTTCGCCTACGCTGAAGACCGTCCGGTGCTGCACGATGTCGATCTTGCTGTCGAACCAAATCAAATGATTGCAATCGTCGGTGGCACAGGTGCAGGCAAAAGCACTTTGTTGAGTCTCGTCCCGCGCTTTTACGATCCGAGTTCCGGTTTGGTGAAGCTCGACGGCCGCGATCTACGCGAAATCAAAAAGAAATCGTTGCGCGCGCAGATCGGCATCGTTCTCCAAGACACGTTGCTCTTCTCCACAACAGTCCGCGAGAACATCGCCTACGGTCGCCCGGACGCTAGCGATGAAGAAATCACCGACGCAGCCAAACGCGCGCAAGCTGACGAATTCATTCGGCAAATGCCGAACGGATACGCCAGCACAGTCGGTGAACGCGGTCAGCAGTTGAGTGTTGGCCAACGTCAGCGCGTCGGCATCGCGCGCGCATTTTTGAAGAACGCGCCGGTTCTGCTGCTGGACGAGCCGACTTCGGCGCTCGATCCCACGACGGAAGCCGCGATCATGGAGACGATCAAGGAACTAATGCGCGGTCGAACGACGCTTATTGCCACGCATCGACTGGCCACAATTCACGATGTCGATCGCATCGTTGTGATCGACCGCGGGCGCATCGTCGAACAGGGACGCGGCGTGGAATTAGTCGCGCGCGGCGGTGTTTACGCGAAACTGTTCGCGTCGGGAAAATTTCCAGTGTGAGCAACGTTAAACAAGATCGACACGTAGAAGACGATTGGTATCCCGAGCCAATTCCGTTCAACGTCGAGTTCGGCGAAGGCTTTTACTGCGAGAGCGCACAGGTTTTTAAAAAGATGCTCAGCAAGAAACCGCGCGCAGTGGTCTTTGGAGATCACGTTTCGGTTTACGCTGGCTGTTCGTTTGCCATCCAGAAAGACGGTCGATGCATTGTCGGCGATTTCACGCTTCTCAATGGCGCCATCGTAATGGCCGAAGAATTAGTCGAGATCGGATCACACTGTCTCATTTCCTGGGGCGTCGGTATTGCCGATTCGGATTTTCATCCGCTCGAACCGGCACAACGATTGATCGACTCACAAGCGCTTGCGCCGTTTTTCAAAGATCGGCCGGCGCGACCGAAATTGAAAACCGCGCCGGTGAAAATTGGTGACAATGTTTGGATCGGGATGAACGCCGTCATTTTGAAAGGTGTGACCATCGGCGAAAACTCAGTCGTGGCTGCCGGCGCCGTCGTCACCAAGAGCTTTCCTGCGAACACGATTGCGGCGGGAAATCCGGCGGTCGTGGTGAAGAAGTTCCAGTGAGGCGAGCGTTTTCTTTTTCATGAAACGCAAACGCATCGTGGTGATGGGTTTCATGGGCGGAATGCCGATCGCCGGCGTGATCTGGCAACATATTCACTACATCGTCGGCCTCCAACGACTCGGGCATGAAGTTTACTACATCGAGGACTCGGCACGGATTCCCTACAACCCGGAAACGTTCGAGGTAAATGTAGAATTCGATTATGCCGCGAAAATTCTCGATCGACTCGCGCGCGAATTCGATTTCAAGAATCGCTGGTGCTATTGCGCGCGTTACTTGAAAGAAACTCCGACCGCCGGCCTTTCGTTGACGAAAATCCGCCAGCTTTATCGCGACGCCGACGCTGTCCTGAATATTTGCGGCACGCAGGAGTTCAATGACGACCTGCTCAAGTCCGATCGAATCATTTACGTCGAAAGCGATCCCGGCGTTGAGCAAATCAAGATCGACAAAGGTGTAACATCGACAATCGATTACCTTGGCCGTCATCATGCGCTCTTCACGTTTGGCGAGAACGTCGGCACAAAAAATTTTCCGGTGCCGCTGCACGGATTCAAATGGTATGCGACGCGGCAACCGATCGTGACCGATCTTTGGAAAACCAATCGCGCGCCGAAACGCACCGCCGTCTTCACTTCGATTGCCAATTGGTCGACCAGCGGACTGAAGGACATTACCTGGCGCAACCGAAGATATCTCTGGAGCAAATCGCGTGAGTTTTTGCGGTTTGTAGCCGCGCCGAAGAGAGCGCGAGAGACATTCGAGCTGGCTACAAATATTTCCGATTCGCGAACGCGCAAGAAATTCGAACGCAACGGCTGGCGATTGGTCTCACCGTTGCAAATGAGCGTCGATTACTGGCTTTATCGCGATTACATCCAGCGCTCCAAAGGCGAATTCACGGCAGCAAAGGATCAATACGTTCGACTCAACACCGGCTGGTTCAGCGACCGTAGTGCGTGTTATCTGGCTGCCGGACGGCCGGTGATGACGCAGGAGACCGGGTTCACAGAAAATTACGGAGGAGAGGCCGGCCTGCTTGCGTTTCGATCGTTGAACGACATCAGCGAGGCTGCCAAAATGATCAACGCCGATTACAAAAAACACTCGGGTGCGGCCCGACGAATCGCACGCGAAGTTTTCGAAGCGGAGAAAGTCTTGAAATCATTACTTGATCGGGCTGCGATTTGAGCGGTTGCTTTTCAGTCACTTCGTTTCATCTTCAAAACTTTCCGGCATGAAGGGCTTTCGCATTTTAATTTTCATCGTCGCGGTTGTTGGATCGACATCGTTCGGTCAGCAACCGGGTCAGCAACAACCGCCGCCTCAACAACGACCCCAACCAAATGGGCCGGTCGGAGACGCTCCCGGACAACCGCAACCTCCCGGACCCGGGGGACCGTTGGGACCAAATC
>DASZJH010000164.1:0-12329 GCA_035948375.1 Chthoniobacterales bacterium | reverse complement strand
AAAGTCGGCAAAGCCTTTCTCGAATATTCTAGCAAGGGCAAGCTCGTGCCCGACGACATCACGGTCGAGCTATGGAAGGAAGCGATCGACGCCGCGGTGGACGCGCACAAATTCAAACCCGACATCGACATCCTCGTGCTCGATGGAATTCCGAGAAACGTGAATCAGGCCAAGATCATGCGCGAGTTGATTGACGTGGAAAAAGTCTTTCATCTGGCCTGTCCAAACCGCGAGACATTGTTCGGCCGTCTGAAAAAGCGCGCACTGAAAGACAACCGGCTCGACGATGCGAACGAGGAAGTCATTCAGAAGCGGCTCGATATATACGAAAACGAATCCAAGCCGGTGCTGACTCATTATCCGAAGGAATGCATTACGGTGATTGACGCAATGCAGCCGCCGTCCAAAGTGTTATTCGACATTTTAGCGAGCGTAAACGGAATCGAAGATGAGTCAGCAACAGCAGCGGCAGCAGTCGCAGTTTGAAAATTTCACGGCGTCGACTCTTTATTGCGGAAAGTGCCAGGCTACCACGTCGGTACGCGAGAAGTTGCTGCTAGTTCTGCCCGATCGCGAGATTTTCGATTACCTCTGCACTGAATGCGGTTCGTCGGTGGGGCAACGCGAAGTGACAGCGGGCGAAAGAATGATGTCCGACGCCGCAGCCGGCCGAACTCGTCATCGCATTCCAAGTCGACTTCGATAAACCGCACATGCGGATCGTTTTCATCGGCACCGGCGAGATCGGCGTGTCGACACTTCGCGCGCTGCAGAAATCCGAGCACGAACTTGTCGCCATTGTAACCCAGCCGGACAAACCGGTTGGGCGCGAGCAAAAAATTGCGCCACCGCCGATCAAAGCTGCGCTTGCCGGAAGCAAGATGTCGATCTTGCAGCCCGGGAAGATTAAGGATCCGCAAGCGATTGAGCAGATTCGGGCGCTCGGGCCCGATGCAATCGTCGTGATTGCCTATGGTCAAATCTTGCCGCGCGCAGTCTTGGAAATTCCGAAGCTCACATGTTTGAATTTGCACGCGTCTCTTTTGCCGCGTTGGCGCGGCGCGGCGCCGATTCAAGCCGCGATTGCTACTGGCGATCGCGAAACTGGAATCACGGTCATGTACATGAACGAGGGTCTCGATACCGGAGACATCCTGCTGCAACACAAGATCGATGTCTTGCCAACTGACACCGGTGGATCGCTTCACGATCGTCTGGCTGAAATCGCGCCCGAAGCATTACTTGAGTCGCTGCGACTCCTCGCGAGCGGCAACGCGCCACGAACTCCACAAGACCAAACTCTAGCGACTTACGCGCCGAAACTGAATCGCGAGTCTGGCCGAATCAATTGGGATGAATCCGCCAAAGTAATCGAAAGAAAAATTCGCGCTTACAATCCGTGGCCAGGCGCGTTTACGGAGTTCAACGATCGCAATTTGAAGATCTTTAGTGCGTCGGTTGTCGATCTTCGCGGCAAGCCGGGTGAAATCTTGCGCAAAGACAAGGAGTTCGTCATCGGCGCGGCTGATCGCGCGCTATCGCTCATTGAGGTGCAGTTGGAAGGAAAACGGCGGATGACCGCAGCGGACTTTCTGCGGGGCCAGCCAATCAGGTAATTTGCTTTCAAAACGGGGCGTGCTCCTGTTTCATTTCCCTTGCCATGAAGACCGAAGCGCCGGCCTACAAACGCGTTGTGCTCAAGTTGAGCGGCGAAGCGCTTCAAGAACGGGGCGCGCGGGAAAACATTTCGCCAGCGATCGTGCGCGAGATCGCCGAAAGAATCAAAGACGTTAGTCAACTCGGCGTCCAAATCGCGATTGTGATCGGCGGGGGAAACATCTGGCGCGGCTCGTCGGCCGCGGTGCGGGGAATGGATCGCACGACGGCGGATTACATGGGAATGCTGGCGACGGTGATCAACGGGCTGGCATTGCGGAGCGCGCTGACTCAGCTCGGAAGCGAAGCACGGGTCCAGACCGCAATCGAAATGAAAAACGTGGCCGAACCGTTCATTCTCGGTCGCGCGATCCGGCATCTCGAGCTTGGCCGCGTAGTCATTTTCGCCGCCGGCACCGGGAATCCTTATTTTTCGACCGATACCACCGCGGCGCTGCGCGCGAGCGAGATCGGCGCGGACGTGATTTTGAAAGCAACTAAAGTGGACGGCGTTTACGATCGCGACCCAACCAAGGACCCGAACGCGAAGCGATTCGATCACATCACGTTCAGCGAAGCGCTGACGAAACGTTTGCAGGTTATGGATTCGACCGCATTCAGTCTTTGCATGGACAACAAAATTCCAATCGTCGTGTTCGACATGTACAAACCCGGGATTCTGAGGGACGCGGTGCTCGGGCGAAAAGTTGGCACGCTGGTTTGCGATGACGCCGCGCCGAAGTAGAAATTAAAACGCATGAGCAGAGACGACATTCTTCTCGAGGCCGAGATGTCGATGGAAAAAAGCGTCGACTATCTGGTGCACGAATTTTCGGGCGTACGCACGGGCAAAGCGTCGCCGGCGTTAGTAGAAAACATCGATGTGCAGGCTTATGGCTCGACCATGAAGCTCAAACAGCTCGCGCTGATCACTACGCCGGAATCGCGATTGCTCGTGCTGCAGCCATTCGACGCGGGCACTGTTCAGGACATCGAGCGCGCGCTCAAGGAATCGAAGATTGGAATTACCCCGGCGGTCGACGGCAAAATCATTCGGCTGCCGATCCCCGAACTTTCGGAAGAACGGCGCAAGGAACTGGCAAAATCGCTAAGCAAGATGGCCGAGGACGCGCGAGTTCGCGTACGGAGTAATCGCCGCGCGGCACTGGATGAAGCAAAAAAACTCAAAAGCGGCGGCGGAATCAGCGAAGATGAAATGAGCGACCTCGAGGACGAGATCCAAAAACTGACTGATCGCTTCGTCAAATCAATCGACGATCATCTCAAGCACAAAGAAGCTGAGATCATGAAAGTCTGATCTCGCCTCGCTCGCGAAGATCGACATCTACAGCCGCACGAGATCGAGCAGGAACTGGCACCACAGATAGATCATCCCGCGCCAGGAATATTTCACGTCGCCTTCGGGCGTCGGCTTGAGCACACCCTTGTGGATGTTGTGGGCAATCTGTTCGCGCAAGTCGTTCTCCATTTCTTTCTCGATGCGCTCTTCATCGAGCGGATCGATCGCGTCGAGATGCACGCCATGTTTGCGCAAAAACGCGCGGTGACTTTGATAAAGCTGCCAGAATGATTGATCGGGACGTTGCCGGTTGATGCGGAATTGCGGCGTTAGTTTCAGGCCGTAGGACAGCGGATAATTCCAGGTCGTCCAGATCACGCCGGTTCGGGCTCGGGACGAAATCCGCAAGTAATAAAATGAGAGATCATGCTGCTCGTTCAGACAGATGGTCGCCTGCGCGCGATCTTCCGCTTTGTAAAAAAGCCTAAAGAATTGGCGGTAATCCTCCCAGTCCCAGCCGGCGTCGTTTATGTGGGCGAATCCTTCGTTCTCAATCTCGCGGGTGATTTCGTTGAGCGTCGGAAAGGTGTCGCTTGATGGCGGCGATTTCGGGCGAAGCTGCTTCTCTTTCGGCAAACGAAGCGTGCGAATCCGGGTGAGAATTTCCACCCACGGCAGAAAGAACCAGGCCGCAGCAGCGACCGCGCCAAGGATGTGACTATCGGTGACGAAGTAAATGAGCAGATAGGAAACGATCAGGATCGCGATCGCCCCAGCCTTTTGAGCGAAAGAGCTTTGAAAACTGCGTAGCGCAACTGCGAGAACTCCTGCCCCAAGCAGGATGAAAAGCTTAAAGAGCATTAGGGATTGATTTGATGCTCGGTCAGGAATCGCTCCAGCTGATCGGTATCGAAATTCGCCAGCACTTTGTCACCGGCGACAAACGTCGGTACATAAGTTTGCTCGGATAACATCTTCATCTCTTCGTACGCCTGTCGATCTTCGCCGACGTCGATGTGGAGAAATTTGTAGCCGCGCGATTCGAGATATTCCTTGGCATCGATGCACCACGAACACCACTCGCGGCTATAGAGCTTTAATTCCATCAAGGGCGGAAATAAACGACGGGCACGGATGCGCGTCAATAAGATCGAACTCAATAAGACTTGGCCCAGACGACCCGCCTCGCGCTCGGCTCACCGGTGAAAATGCACTTGCCCGGTTCTCCGTCACCGAACGGAATCACGCGAATCGTCACCTTGAGCTCGTTTTTGATTTGCTCCTCCACTTCGCGTGAACCGTTCCAATGCGCCAGGGCAAACCCGCCGTGAATTTCAGGTTTGCTCGGATTTTTTGCAGTGAAGAAATCGTAAAGTTCTTTTTTCGATTCAATCACGCATGTGTTTTCCTCCTGAAACTTTTTCGCGCGGTCGTAAAGATTTTGCTGGATCGACATCAGAACTTCCGGCGCGTTCGCGGCGAACTCCTGGATCGACATCGTCTCCTTTGATTTGATCGGCTGATCGCGTCGCGAAACTTCAACTGAACTTTTCTCGAGATCGCGCGGGCCGATCTCCGCTCGAATCGGCACGCCTTTCTTGATCCACTCCCAGTTTTTCGTTCCACCACCGAGGTCGCGTCGGTCCACCTCAACTTCGAGCGGCGCGTCCGCGAAATATTTTCCCCGCAATTGGAGCGCGAGGGCGTCGCAGGCTTCCAGGACTTTCGCGCGCGTCTCCTCTTTTGGCGTGATCGGCAAAATAACGATCTGGGTCGGCGCGATTCGTGGCGGCAAAACAAGTCCGTCGTCGTCGCTGTGCATCATGACAACCGTCCCGACCATGCGCGTCGTCATCCCCCAACTCGTGGTCCAACCGAATTCCTGTTTGCCTTCGCGATTTTGGAATTGGATGCCGCTCGCCCTGGCAAAATTTTGTCCGAGAAAATGCGAAGTACCAGCCTGGATCGCTTTCCGGTCCTGGACCATCGCCTCAAGCGTCAGTGTTTCGACGGCGCCAGGAAACTTTTCGCTTTCGGATTTCGCGCCGGTGAAAACCGGGACCGCAAGATGTTCGCGAGAGAATCGCTCGTAGAGCTCGAGAATCAGCGTTGCTTCAGCGCGCGCGTGCTGTTCGGTTTCATGGACGGTGTGCCCCTCTTGCCACAGGAATTCCGTCGTGCGCAAAAATAATCGCGGCCGCATTTCCCAACGCACAACGTTTGCCCACTGGTTCAACAGGATCGGGAGATCGCGATATGATTGTACCCACTTGGCGTAACTCGCACCGATAATCGTTTCCGATGTTGGCCGAACCACCAGCGGTTCGTTGAGCGCACTGCCGGGTTTCAATTTTCCATCGGCATCGGCTTCGAGCCGGGTGTGCGTGACGACGGCACATTCCTTAGCGAAGCCTTCGACGTGCTCGGCTTCCTTCGCGAAGTAACTCAGGGGGATGAACAGCGGAAAGTAAGCGTTGCGATGGCCGGTGGCTCGAAACATCGCATCGAGCTGACGTTGCATGTTTTCCCAAATGCCGTAACCCCAGGGCCGAATGACCATGCACCCGCGTACGTCGCTCGGCTCCGCCAGCTCGGCAGCACGTACGACCTGCTGATACCATTCTGGAAAATCTTCAGCGCGCTGTGGACTGATCGCGCTTTTTTGGGCACTGGAATTCGACATTGCGTCAACGAATTAATCTCGCGCCGCCGAAATGGCCAGCGGGCATTTTTGTAACTTTTTCCGCCGCCCGCTGTCTCTATTTCAAGATATGAGAATTAAGTCAGTGATTACGATGTCGATCCTGGCGGCGACATTGCAAATCGCACCAATGGTTTTCGGCCAGGATGAAGATCAACCGATGGGCCGACATCGTTGGGAACAGCGACTGGCAAACCTTTCACCGGAGGAACGCCAGAAGTTGCAAGCAGCTCGGGAGAAAGCGATGCAGGATCCCGCGGTTCAAGCTGCCCACGACAAGATGCGCGCGGCCCACAAGGAATTTCGCGATGCGATGCACGCCGCGATGCTCAAAGCGGACCCGTCAATTCAGCCAGTCCTGAACAAAATCCCGCAGAATCGCCACGGAAAATAAACGACCGAGAGATCAGGGATTTTTCGCAACGAGCGGTTCCGCGCGTTCCGCGTAACCGCCTGCGAAATCGATCGTGCAGACAGTGCGAAACCGCGCATGCGGACCAAAAGCCGCACCAGCGTAGTTGAATTTCGGGCTGAAGATGTTTTTGCGGTGCCCGCGCGAACGAACCCCGTCGTCGATGATCAATGCTAGGACAACGCCGCGCGCGGTCTTCTGGCTGTAGGAAATATTTTCGCCCCAGTTGTTCATCCAACTGCCGTAGCGGCTGATTCGATCCCCAGGGCTGCTGTGATCATTCCCGTCGTGACCAAGCTGACCATTACCTTGTTCGGCGCAGTGATCGGCCGCAGCGCGAGACATTCCCGTCGAGAGGGTCAACGGTGGCAGTGGTCGCGTCTCTTTCAGAAAGCGAACGGCTTCATCAACCGCGTGACCGTGCTCGATCATGTGAAATGGTCGCGATTCTTGGACGAAAGTGGAGTAAAGGCGGGGATTTTCGCGGGCCAGATTGAGCTCACGAATGATGGTCGCGGGCGAAAGCTGTTCGGCATCGGTGGAAGGGGCGGGCTCCTTTGCGTGAAGGAAATTGAGAGAAAGGATAGCGGCGGAGACGGATAGAATACTGAGGCGCATTATAATTTCCATAAAGCACCTTCGATGCCCAAATCGCGCCCGATTCCATCGGTTGACAGTCGTCCGCCTGACCGGTAGCTTCCGTGCCCTTTTTCAAACGCCAATGAAGACGTTTTCCGCCAAAGCCAGTGAGGTCGACCGTAAATGGTGGCTGATCGACGCTAAAGATCAGGTCCTTGGCCGTGTTGCGGTCAAGGCGGCAAAGCTCTTGCGCGGCAAGGAGAAAACAATTTTCACGCCGCATGTCGACACCGGTGATTTCGTCATCGTAATCAATGCCGACAAGGTCCGCGTCTCGGGCAAAAAAGAGGAACAAAAGAGCTTCATGAGTTTTTCAGGCTATGTCGGCGGCCACAAATCCGAAAACGTTCGTGCGCGGCGCGCCCGTCACCCGGAGTTACTCATCGAGCGCGCGGTCCGTGGAATGATTCCGCACAATCGTCTCGGGCGCTCGGTCTATCGAAAACTCAAGGTTTATCGCGGCGACTCGCATCCACACAACGCGCAGCAGCCACAATCGGTCAAGCTCGCCTGAATTAAACTCTATGGCTCAAACACAAGAATTTATCGCTACCGGTCGCCGCAAAACTTCGGTCGCACGGATTCGGATGACTCCGGGCAGCGGCAAGATCGACATCAACGGCCGGAATTTTGAGGATTACTTTCCGAGTGTTCCTTTGCAAAACATCGTGCTCCAACCGTTACAAGCGGCGAAAGTCGTTAACACTTACGATCTGTCGATCAATGCCACCGGCGGTGGCGTGGTGGGTCAGGCGGGCGCGGCGCGTCTGGCCATTTCCCGCGCATTGCTGCAAACGGACCCAAACCTGCGTGGCGGATTGAAGAGTGAAGGCTTGCTCCGGCGAGATCCGCGAATGAAAGAGCGCAAAAAATCCGGCCAACCCGGCGCCCGGAAACGTTTCCAGTTCTCGAAGCGCTAATCTTTTCTGTCTGTGGCGGCCGCCGTCTGGGCTGCATTTACTTCGGCTTATTCGGCGTTGGCGCTCCCGAAGAAATCGGTGCCATTGGGCGGGGCGCAGCAATCATTGGCGGCGGAGTTGGCAGCATTGAGGCCGACGAAGACTTTGGCTGTTCCGGTGGCTTCAACGAACGCAAGTGCCGCATCGCTTCCACCGCCCAGACCGTTTCCATTCGATTGTCGGCGGCCGCCGCGTCGAGCTGCTGACCCGGCATTCGATATTTCGTCAAGATGTCCTCACAAACGCGTCGGGCCTCGTCAGTCCGATTCTTCGCTTTCAACAACGGCACTTCCGAAATGAGCGCGAGCGGCGCGGTGAAACTGCTCGGATACTGCGCGGCAACCTGTTGATAAATCGCGAGCGCTTCGTCACTTTTCCCCATCGCTTCCAGGTTGGCCGCCTTCGCCAGCTTTGCCGTAGGAACGAAATCGTGCTCCGGGTTCTTGTCGATGAACTCCTGCAACGCCGCGTTCGCCTCGGCGAACTTCTTTTCGTTTCGGAACTTTTCGGCCAATAACAAATATGCGCTCGCGCCGGCCGGTGTGTTCGGATACCGCGAGGCGACTTCCTGAAAATCGCGGGGAGTCTTGGCTGTCCCTAGAAGCTCGGCCGCGGAGGATTCGCGCCGGTTCTTGTAAAAGCGATAACCGGTATATCCAATCATCGCCAAGACCACGACAATCAGCGCAGCTGCGATCTCCTTCTGAAATCGCAACCAAAAGACACGCGCGTCGACAGCGACGTCGTGGGTCGGTGGAGGAGCTGCTGGCATGGCGATGTCGATCTTGTAACGGAGCGCTTTGGGGCGCGCGAGTTTGCTCTATGCCACGCGAAGCCTTGCCGCGCAAGCAACGTGACGTTGCATCCGGTTTTCCCAAGCAAACGAATCTAACTTGCCAGCTTTGCAGCTCGTTCTGCTTACCGTTGCCCACGCCCCCCGCGACGCTCCCTTCTTGCTCACGCCGCAGCGCGCCTGAACGGATGCGCCCAACCAAGAAATCGACATGCGCTCGCAAAAACTTTTGCCGGCGATAAAATCTGCGTATGAACACGATCTACGATTCCTGTGCGTCGATTCTCGGCCTCGGCCTCGAACCCAAAGAGCTGACCTTCTTACAAATTTCGCTGCGAGCTCTGATCGTTTTTCTCGCAACGTTAATCATGATTCGTTTCGGTCATAAACGATCCCTGGCGCGCAAGACTGGTTTTGATGCCGTGCTCATGGTGATCCTCGCCTCGGTTTTGTCGCGTGCGATCAATGGAAGCGCGGCGTTCTTTGCAACGCTTGGCGGCGGTGTGATCCTCGTAATCGTCCACCGATTATTCGCGCTTATCGCTTTTCATTCGCATGCGTTTGGCGTCCTCATCAAGGGAGCTCCCGAATTGATCATAGACGACGGGGATCTCGTTTTGCGAACAATGCGTCGCAACCACATCTCAAAACATGATGTGGAAGAAGACATGCGCCTCGACGCCAGCACCGAAGATCTGAAAGACATCAAGAAAGGCTACGTCGAGCGCAGCGGCGACATCAGCTTCATCGAAAATTAAAAAAGTCTGCGCAAATCTGTCAAATCTGCGGATGATTGATCCGTGATTCCGCACGACAAACTCTTCATTCCCGGCCCAGTCGAAGTTTCGCCGAAAACGATGGCCGCGTTTTCGCGCCCGATGATCGGTCATCGCGGCGACGATTTTAAGAACCTCTACCGCGACATTTACCCGAAGCTGCAAAAGCTTTTCATGACAAAGCAGCCGGTTTTTCTCTCAACGTCGTCAGCGTGGGGCGTCATGGAAGCGTCGGTCCGCAACCTGGTAAGTCGCGGCGTGCTTTGTTGCATGTGCGGCGCGTTCTCCGACAAATGGCTCGATGTCGCGCGCCGCTGCGGGAAAAACGCCGAGCCGCTTCAGGTCGATTGGGGAAAGCACATCGACCCCAAAGATCTCGACCGCGCGCTGGCGTCCGGGAAATTCGATACCGTGACGTTGATTCACAACGAAACATCCACCGGCGTGATGAATCCACTCCCGGAAATTTGCTGCACGCTCGCGAAATATCCCGATGTCGTTCTCACCCTGGATACCGTTTCGTCGTTTTCCGCGATGAAGATCGAAATGGACGCGCTTGGCATCGACGTGATGCTGACTGGCGCGCAGAAAGCGCTCGCGCTGCCGCCCGGTTTCTCGCTGTTCAGCGTTTCCGAAAAGGCATTCGCGCGCGCGGAGAAGCAAAAAGATCGCGGCTATTACTTCGATTTCCTCGAGTTTAGAAAACAACAAGCCGAATGGATGACACCGAGCACGCCCAGCATCGGTCACATCTTCGCGCTGCAATCAAAGCTGGACGAAATTTTCGAGGAAGGTCTGGATGGGCGCTATGCGCGTCACGCCCGCACCAACGCGCTTGTTCACGATTGGGTGAAACGCACTGGCTTCGATTTCTTCCCCGAAGCGGGTTTCCGATCAAAGACGCTGACTTGCGTGGCGAACAACAAAGGCATCGACGTGCTGGGCTTCGCCAAGAAGCTGCGCGAAAAACATCACCTCGTGATCGATGCCGGCTACGGCAAACTGCGCGGCAAAACCTTTCGTCTTTCCAACATGGGCGACGAAACCGAAGAAACCGTTTCGCACATGCTCAGCTGCCTGGATGACGTTTTGAAATAAAAAGCGAAGGGCGCCCTCGTTCCCGAAGACGCCCTTCATTTTGATTAAGATGGCGGTAAGCCGAATTCTGTCGTGGATGATCATTTATCTAAGCGACATACCCGAGGATCTTTGTCGGACCGGCTGCCCTCCCCCTGTTTTGTCTTGCACCGCATGGGGTTTTTCGTGCCGTCCCGCTTACGCGAGACGCGGTGAGCTCTTACCTCGCCTTTTCACCCTTGCCTGCGCTTCTTTCAAAGAACCGGCGGTGTCTTTTCTGTGACACTTTCCGTCAACGCCCGCTTTCACGAACGCTGCCCGCGTATTCTACGCGGCATGCTGCCGTATGGTGTTCGGACTTTCCTCCAGCGAATCTCGCGATTCACCAGCGATCATCTGCCATCGGTCGTATTCTAGCACATTGCGCTCTCACTGCATTTGCGGGGGCATCAGGGCGATGATCCGCCGATTCCAATCAGGGCAAGGTGAGTCCCGTCCTCCGACAGTCGGAGGTGCAATGGCCATGAGCTCTTGTTATCCACGTGGTAAGAGCACCTCAAATCACGCGTCTCTGGGTCGAAGCTTTGGACGTAGGTTGTCGGATACTTTTGCTCCCGTTTGCCGCCCAGCTCGTTGATCCGCGAGACCTCCTCCGTCGTCAGACCATTCCTTTCCACGTAAAAGGAAATCGGGAACGGGCCAAGATCATTGGGGAAAACTAATGCGAGACTCTTCCACTTCTCCTGACAATTTGGATTGCGAACGAATAGACAGGCCGCCGGAAGATCAATCACCACAAGCAGCGGTCCGGCTTGATAAACCTGCGGCTCAACTCCGTCTGACACATCTCCAAACCATTCGATCTCAGCCGATCCCGGCGGGCGGTATCCGGCGCTCTGCGAAAAACCGTGTTCGCTCTGACTACGCTCGTTTCCGTCGATGATTAAACTACCGTGATTTGCCAGGACCATTTCCCGACGAACGGTCGGCGACGGCTCGAACTGCGACATGCCAACGAAAAGCATGCCGATGGCGACAATCGGCAACACGACCACAATCCCAGCCGCGATAATGCCTATCTTGATTCCGCGAGACATCTGTCGCGCTCAGGGCTGCAAGCTTTGTACCATCGAACCCCAAGCACTGCTGAAATTTCGTCGCAATATTTTTGACCGGTCAGTTGACAATCTTATACTGAAATATGCCACTTTCAGCCGGAACCAAGGCGCCAGATTTTTCGTTGTCGACGAAAACCGCCGACGGCCCGAAGCAGATCAAGTTGAGCGATAATTTTGGCAAGAAAAACACGCTCCTGCTCTTTTTCCCGATGGCATTTACCGGGACGTGCACGACCGAAATGTGCGACACGAGCAAGGACCTTCCGAATTACAGCGGACTGAACGCGATCGTTTACGGAATCAGTGGCGATAATCCGTTCGCGCAGGAAGCGTGGGCACAACAGGAAAAGATCAGCGTCACGCTTTTGAGCGATTACGAGCATAAGGTCGCGAAGGATTACGGCGTCGTTTACGATTCGTTCCTGCCTGAGCGAAATCTCGGGATGGGCGGCGTGCCGAAACGCGCGGCGTTCGTGATCGACAAACATGGCGTGATCCAACACGCGGACGTCCGCGAAGACGCGCGTGAGCTCCCTGATTTCGATAAAATCAAGACTAAGTTGGAGCAATTGAAATGAGCGACGAATTTAAAACGCTGACGAAATTCGACGCCGGAAAAGGCCTGGACGGATCTTTGTATTCGCTTCCCGCGCTGGAAGAACAAGGTGTCGGAAAAATTTCGCGATTGCCGGTGAGCATCCGCATCGTTCTCGAGTCGGTGCTGCGAAATTGCGACGGCAAAAAAGTCCGACGCAAAGATGTCGAGACTCTGGCAAAATGGAGCGCGAAGAAGCCGGCCAATGAAGAAATCCCATTCGTGGTCGCGCGTATCGTTCTTCAGGATTTCACTGGCGTGCCGCTGGTTGTCGATCTTGCCGCCATGCGCAGCGCGGTGAAA
>DASZJH010000163.1:0-6319 GCA_035948375.1 Chthoniobacterales bacterium | reverse complement strand
AATTTCCGGCTCAGATTCGCCAAGTCCGAGCATGATCCCGCTCTTGGTCACAGTTTTCGGCGATAGTTCCTTCGCGCGCCGCAGCACTCGCAAGGAAGTCCGATACTTTGCGCGCGATCGCACGACTGGCGTGAGTCGCTCGACGGTCTCCATGTTGTGATTGTAAATCTCGGGGCTTGCATCGAGCACAGATTGGATACACGCGTCGTCCGCGTGAAAGTCCGGAACGAGTACTTCAATGACAATCGATGGATCCATCGCCCGGATCGCGCGGATTACGCGAGCAAAGTGGTCCGCACCGCCGTCTTTCAAATCGTCGCGCGCGACCGCGGTGATAACGACATGTTTCAGTTTCATTCGCTTCACCGCTTCGGCGACCCGTTGCGGCTCGTCGTCTTCAAGCGCGAATGGTTTCGCTGTTGTTACCGCGCAAAATCCGCAGGCGCGCGTGCAACGATCCCCGGCGATCATGAACGTCGCCGTGCCCTGGCTCCAGCATTCCCAGCGATTTGGACATTGCGCGCTCTCACACACGGTGTGCAGTCGCAAATCGGAAATGAGCGCCTTGGTCGAAAAGAAAACCGGATTCGATGGCAGCCGCACCTTAATCCACGACGGCTTGTGCGGCTGGTGCAGCGCCGGATCGATCTTCGCGCAAGACATGGTCGGTCAAAATTAACGAGGGCGTTGTCGAAAAGCAACAGCGCGCGGGGTTGCTTCGGTCTCGAATCGGAGTAGCGGGAATTTATGAGCGAAGCGATTCTTGTGACCGGTGCGACCGGAACAATCGGACGGGACGTCGTAAAACGGCTAGCGCAGAAGAAAGCGAGCGTCCGGGTTGCAATTCGCGACAAAGCGAAAGCGTCGAAGCTTTTCGGTCCGGCGGTTGAGCTCGTCGAATTCGATTTTGAAAATGCCGCCACATTTTCGAAGGCGCTCGACGGTGTTGCGAGGTTGTTTGTTCTTCCACCATTAACTCCGAACCAAATTGAAATGGTCAATCGACTGGTCGACGCGGCGAAGAATGCCGGCGTAAGAACAATTGTGAAGTTGTCTGCCATCGGAGTTGAGACCGGGCTGACTTTTGCGGTTGGCAATTCGCACGCCGCAATCGATCGACATCTGCGTGAATCGGGAACCGTCTACACGATTTTGCGCCCGAACTCGTTCATGCAGAACTTCATCAATTATTTTCCGCCGAGAGACAGCGTTATTTACCTGCCGTGGGGCGATGGCAAAGCCAGTTTCATCGACATCCGCGACATCGCCTCAGTTGCCGCGGAAGCACTTACCAGCAACGGGCACGCCGGAAAAATTTACACACTCACGGGTCCAGCCGCGCTTGGAGTTGCCGATGTCGCGCAGATTCTTTCGAAAGCAAGCGGCCGGAAGATCAGTTACGTGGATGTCCCTGAGTCCGCTGCGCGTGAGGGAATGTTGCAGGCAGGATTCCCGGGGTGGCAGGTGGAAGCGTTAATGGAGTTGCACGCGATTAACAAACAAAGCCTTTGGTCAGCTGTCACATCTGATGTCCAGGAAATAACGGGCAGACCGGCTACGTCGTTCGAACAATTCGCGCGCGACTACGCTGGAAAATTTCAATGAACCAACGATAACGCCGTTCATGAGCTGTTAAAGATCGACAGCTTCACTCGCTAGTGGCGTCATGCGTTCATTTGAGGTCGTTAGGTCAATCAACTATTCGCTTTGTCGATCTTTCTCTTTCACGAGAATCTCCTAGGTTGACCGGACTGCTATGGATGATCTGACTGACCGCGCTCTAACGATTCTGCATAACTGGGTAAAATCCGAGAGCCTGCGCAAACATTGTTATGCCGTCGCCGATTCGATGAAATACTTCGCCCAACAGCACGGCGAAGATGTCGATCTTTGGGAAGCAGTCGGCCTGCTTCACGACATGGATTACGAAAAACATCCGAACCTCGAGCGCAGCCCAACGGAAGGTCATCCGTTCGTCGGCGTTCAATGGTTGCGCGATAATGGTTGGAGCGAAGAAATCTGTCGCGCAATCTTGTCCCACGCGGATTATTCCGGCGTTGTTCCGGAATCAAATCTGGAAAAGACGTTGCGCGCGGTCGACGAGCTGAGCGGTTTTGTCGTTGCCGTCGCGCTGGTTCGGCCGACCAAAAGCATCCACGATGTCGATCTCGCGGCGGTGAAAAAGAAAATGAAGGACAAAGCGTTCGCGCGCGCAGTTAATCGCCAAGAGATCGTCCATGGCGCCGAGCAACTCGGCATCCCGCTGGACGAAGTCATCACCAACGTGATCGCCGCCCTCAAAGCCGACGCCGGCCGCCTCGGCCTTGCCGGTCCGCAAAATCAGCCAGTTTCCTGAGTCTCAATTTCCTTTGGATCGGAGAAGCTGTTCTTGACTGAGTCGGTCCGGGCCGAATAAAGGTCGATCTGTGAGCACCCCGGGACCGGTCGTTCAACCCACTGCCGATATTTCTGACGGCCGCGCTGATTTTAAACCGGAATGCGAAGTGCGCTTTGCAGTTGTGATGTATGGGGGAGTTTCTCTCGCCATTTACATCAATGGAGTCGCGCAAGAGCTGTTGAACATGGTCCGCGCGACCGCCCCCGACCCAGATAATGCCAACAAAGCGTTACTCAAAGAAGAAGAATTGGTTGGTGCCGGGAAAGTTTATCGAAAGCTCGGACAAAATCTTTTCCAAAAGCTGTCCGGGTTAGATCCACTTGTGTCGGCAACTCCGCTGGCGATTCGCACTCGATTCGTAGTCGACGTTATTTCCGGGACTTCCGCCGGTGGCATCAACGGCGTCTTTCTCGCCAAGGCCCTGGCGCAAGACCAGGTCATGGATGGCCTGAAGCAACTTTGGTTGAGCGAAGGCGATCTCGGAAAACTATTGAACGACAAGGGTTCGCTGGCGGACCTGACTGGATTCGAACTGAAAAAACCGCAGCAATCTCTCCTCAACAGCCAGCGAATGTATCGCAAGCTGCTGGAAGCACTCGCCCAGATGGATAACTCGAAGTCGTCCGGTTCCATTTACAGAGTTCCCGAGCGGAGTGACTCCTCGCCATTGGTTCGTGAGCTTGATCTTTTTACAACGACCACCGACATCGAAGGAATTCCCCTGCCGATTGCTCTTTCCGACGCGGTCGTGTTCGAGCGGCGTTACAAAAACGTTTATCATTTCCGATACCTGAGCGGAGAGGAACTGGTTCCGAGAAACGATTTCACTTCGCGTAACGATCCATTTCTTGCTTTCGCCGCGCGTTGCACTTCCTCGTTCCCGTTCGCCTTCGAACCAATGTGTTTAAACCACATCCTGGAAGTCACCGAGAATTATCCGCGCTACACCGGGGCAAAAAATTACGTTGCAAAGTGGGACCACCTGTTCAGCGATTACATGCGCCCGGGTCTTTTCGATTTGGACCTGGATTCCCGCCATGAAGCCGCGCCAGGCACGCTGCCAGAGGCGTCCGATCCAAACGCACCGGAGAAAGCAGAAGAGGATTTGCGCGAGTCGTTCATGTCACGCGCGTTCGGCGACGGCGGTTATCTCGATAATAAACCTTTTACCTACGCCACCTCTACTTTGATGCGACGCTTCGCTGACGGCGTAATTAAACGCAAACTTCTTTACGTAGAACCTTCGCCCGAACATCCGGAGCTCCTGGCCTCAAATTCGACGCCTCCGGACTTTTTTAAGAATGTGCAGGCTGCGGTGCTGGACTTGCCGCGCCAGGAGACCATTCGCGAAGATATCGATCGGCTTATGGAGCGGAATCGCGTGCTCAGGCGGCTCAATACATTTGCGCGCGAAGCGGAAGACGACATCACGGCCGACCCCGTGAAGCCGGTCGGAGTAGAGGAGTTTCCAACCTTGGGCATAGACGAAATGATCAAGGTCTACGGCATTGGTTATGGTCCGTATCACCGATTGAAGGTTGGCGAGGTCACGAGTCTTCTGGCCGAGATTGTGACTCGCGCGAAAGGACACGACCCCGAATCAGACGTGGGAATTGCCATCCGCGAATTAGTGGCGGCCTGGCGAGGGATCAGATACACGCTCAAAAAAAATGGATCCGACCCGCCCGAGAACAAGTTTCTCTTTGATTTCGATCTCCATTTTCGCTTCCGGCGAGTCGTCTTTTTAAACCGGCGAACCAACGATCTTTTGAAACTGGATCCTTTTGGCCAGGACGAGGAAGACGTTCGGACGAAGCGATTGCTTTGGAGATCACTGCAACATGCTCGCGGCGATCACGAAATCCTAAAAAACCTGAAGCCAGATAAAGTTGATCCACAGATTGCTGCGTTTGTCGAATCGTGTCTCGATCCGAAAGCTCAACCTGGCGCAACCTCGGCGCCAGAATTTGAAATTTGGCTCGATACCTTTTGCAATGAGCTCGAGCGACTCAAGGGACCGCTCAATCAAGCTTTGAACAAGCTTCGAGCGACTGAAGAGAAACTTCTTGGGAAAGTCCCGGAGTCGAGTCTGGGCAAGGAATTCGACGACCTCCGGGGTTTTCTCGGCCAGGTCAGTGTTCCTTGGCCACAGTTGAAAAAGATCCTGGAAGTTGACGGGTTAGCGCGAACCAATCGGGCAAAGGAAATGTGTAAGAATTACGGAGACATTTTTGACAAAATCGCCAAAGAAATCTGCAAGATCCTCGACCTCAACAAACCTGAAGTAACCAGTAAAATCTCCGCTGACCCGCTTCAGCCGAAAAAAAGTCTCGATTTAAAAGCGTTCCCTCTTGGTATCGGGGCGTTCGACAAAGAGAAGAGCTACGCCGAACAGGGCGCCATCGCCGCGCGTCTCTGTCTGCTTTATTACAATAAGAACTTTATCAACTACGACATGGTCACCTACCCGGTCGAATACGGGACCGGCGCCGGCGAGACAAACGAAGTGGAAGTATTTCGCGTCAGTCCCGAAGATACGTGTTCTTTGATGGCCGAGCGGCCGGGCCAACACAATAAATTGGCCGGAAGAACGCTCATGTCCTTCGGCGCATTTCTCGACGAACGCTGGCGGCGTAACGACATGTTGTGGGGCCGACTGGACGGCGCGGAGCGATTGATCTGCACAGTCTTGGCACTACCAGACAAGATCGAGCCAACCAAGGACGAAACACCGGAAGACACAGCGCGGCGGGAAAAGATCGACAAGAAATATCAACAGCAAGCGGACCTCATCTACGAGGCGCATCTGGGAATTTTGTGCCAAGAAATCCGGGAGAATAATGGCGACGCGGTCTGCCGCCTACTTAGCAATGCCGTGGAGCAGGGCGATAAAGCTTCTCATGTCAACAAGCTCGTCCACGCTCTTCTTCATGATGAGGTCGGCACAGAGGTTGCCATAAAATTGAGTCCCGAACGGCGAGCAATGCTTACCGCGCCCCAATCGTTCGATCGACAACTCAATGCTCAGTCGGCGCTCGATTATATTTCCCGTTCTACCACCATCACCGGCAAAATGCTCGAAGGCCTCGCCGATCAACGCGGAGCGCGCAGTGGGAAGCGGATCGCCGTGTGGGTCACCCGGTTCGGCGCAACTTTTTGGAATCTCATCACCGTCTCGGTCCCGCAAAGTCTTCCCAATCTTTTTTTCCGCCATTGGCTCGGGATTGCCTACTTGCTAGCAGCTTTGGCGATCTTCGGCGGGATTGCTATTTCAGTTCCAACCGTCACAACTTTCGGTTGGAAAGTGTTTGGTATCGCGGTCGCGCTTCACTTCATCAGTTTTGTGCTCGCGCATTATATGTTGCACGGAAAAGTCGCCAGATCGCTTCTCCTGGTCGCGGTTGCGTTTATTCTTGTCGCGTTCGTCGTGCTGGGAATTATCCATTTCGTGCAATTCTTGCCAAAGCTTACCGGTCAAGAGTGGATGGAACTGCGACTTGCGGCGGCAGCGTTCGCCGCACTCGCTACCACCGTTGCCGTAGCCGAAGCGATAAGGTCAATCAAATCCTCTATTGCGCGACGAAAACTCAAGCCGCAGAAAGTTCCCGCAGCTAAAAAGACTGCCACGCCACCGGCACCGAGCGCACAGTAATTCTAGACGTTTCACTCGCCCCGCTGTCGCCGAAAGGCGAAGCGATAGCACCCGACGATATCGATGTTAAATTTCGATATCAGCCGCGCAGCGCCTCTGTGAAGCGCACCAACTCATCCGCCACTCGCTCGATCCGGTTCACGACTTTCTTGTCCGCGATCTTGTCGCCATCAAACGCATCGCCGGTCGCATAAACGAAACGCGGAATGATCACGGTTCGAAAATCGAGCATCAAGCTGTTGGCGTAGGCCATTACCGCCATGTAACTG
>DASZJH010000162.1:0-2058 GCA_035948375.1 Chthoniobacterales bacterium | reverse complement strand
GTCACGGCTGATTCGGTTGCGCCGCGGCGGATGTCGATGGTGTTACTCGCGGCTTTCGCTGGAATCGCGTTGTTGCTGGCAAGCGTTGGAATTTACGGAGTGATTTCTTACCTGGTAGTGCAACGCACGCACGAGATTGGCGTGCGAATGGCGCTGGGTGCGCAACGCGGTGATGTTTTGCGCCTCGTCGTCGGTCACGCCGCGAAGCTGGTCGGCATTGGGACCGTCATCGGATTGATTCTGGCGTTTTTGTCGACGCGCGCGCTGTCGGCTTTGCTTTACAGCGTCGGGATGTTTGATGCCGCTACTTTTGTTTTTGTCACGTTCGCGCTGGCAGCGACCGCATTACTCGCCAGTTACATTCCCGCGCTTCGCGCCACTCGCGCCGATCCGATGATCGCGCTTAGCCACAACGCATAGTCATGAACGGTAAACTCATCCTTGTTGTTGTTGGCGTTCTGGCCATGCGCATTGCCGCTGCGGAAGAGAGCAGCGCCGCCAAGGCGCTCTCGCAAATCAAGTCCCTGGCCGGCGATTGGACCGGGACTGCTGAATGGAGCGGAGCTCGGTCGGGGAGTTACGCAATGAACGCCAGTTATTACGTGACCGGAAACGGTTCCGCGCTGGTGGAAAATCTGATTGCTGAAGGAAGCCCCATTATGACCAGCGTCTACCATCTCGATGGCGCTGATCTTCGAATGACGCACTTTTGCGGGGCCCAAAATCAGCCCCGACTAAAAGCGGAGCAGATCGATCTTGCTCGCGGCCTGATCAACTTCGCATTCGTCGACATTACGAACCTTCGCTCAGCCGACGCAGCCCATGTTCACGGAATGGAGATGCGCCTGATCGATTCAAACCACATCAACATCACATTCCTTTTCAGGGGTGGCGGGAAGGACAGCCGCGAACTGATCGATTTGAAACGATCCGGCACGAAAACGTGACCAAGCTCAACACACAGCCAATATGATCTTCGATTTTAAATTTGCGTTCCGGCAGCTGCTGAAGGCGCCGGCGTTTACGATTGCAGCCACGACCGTGCTCGCGCTCGGGATTGGCGTGAACACCGCCGTGTTCAGCCTGGTCAACACTCTTTTCTTTGCTCCCCCGGCTTACTCCAATCCGCACGAAATGGTGCAGCTTTTTTCTCAAGATAAGAAGGATCCGAAAAAATTCCGCGGTTTTTCCTATCCCACCTATCTCGATATTCGCGAGCAGAATACGGTCTTCAGTGACGTGATGGGTTTCAATCTCGCGTTCGTCGGCCTTGGCCAGAAAGGCGATACCCGCCGCGCGTTTAGTGCAGTCGTTACCTCGAATTACTTTTCCGTGCTCGGCGTTCAGCTTGCGCGCGGACGCGCATTTTTGCCGGAAGAGGAAACGCCTGGCCACAACACACCGGTCGCGGTTGTCAGTTACAGCTACTGGCAAAAACACAATCTCGATCCAAACATTCTCGGCTCGCAGGTACTAATCAACGGTCGCTCGTTCACCGTTGTCGGAATCGCGCCGAAGGGATTCGTCGGCACGATGCAGATTCTTTCGCCGGAAGTTTGGTTGCCGATGAGCGTTTACGATCACGTCGCCAACGATTTTGAGTCGGATAATAAGACCACGATTGACGATCGAAAGGGAACGCAAGTGCGCATCATGGGCCGGCTTAAACCCGGGATGACGGCGGCGACGGCCAAACCTGCACTTGAAGGGCTGGCGGCCAATTTGGAAAAAGCGTACCCGGTTGGACAAAAGGATCAGACGTTTTTAGCGGCGCCGGTCTCACGGAATTCAGTAAGTAACAATCCGGCGGCCGAGAACGGGATAAAAATGATCGCGCCATTACTGCTCGGAATGGCGGTGGTGGTGTTGTTAGTGGCATGTCTTAATCTCGCTAACATGCTCCTCGCGCGCGGGACAGCGCGCCGGAAAGAAATCGCGGTGCGTCTCGCCTTAGGCGCGAGCCGTTGGCGCATCGTTCGCCAACTTCTGACCGAAGGCCTTGCACTGGCGGTGCTCGGCGGCGTGGGCGGCCTCATTCTTGGACTCTGGTCGTCCGAT
>DASZJH010000161.1:0-25697 GCA_035948375.1 Chthoniobacterales bacterium | reverse complement strand
GCCAAGGTGGAACTACATTGCCGCGAGAATGCGTGATGGGCGCAACTTGAGCGAAATTCAAGCTCGCCGCGAATACGGCAAGCAACAAAAGCCCCAGAAATCGACGCACAGCAGGAAGGTTGAGGGAGCGATGCTATCAGATGGAAGGGAGCGGGTCAATTTGCTTCGCTCCCATAATTTCAAGAAGAAATCAGAGCGCAACAGAGCTGATCGCCGCGAATTTGTAGTGCGATCTCGATCTTGACGTTTGAATCGCGATTCGCTTTGCTGTCTCTCGACGGGTCCTCATTATGAAAACGTCACTTCGACTCCTCGCCGCGGTTTTTGTTCTCAGTGTAGCCAGTTTCGTTCACGCCGGCGATTTCATTAGTCAGGTCGTGCAGGCTGGCTCGAGTTTTACGATTAACGTTCCGGGCGATAAATTTCTGGTCATCCGAAATTTCACACAAGAGGGACCAACGGCAGCAATAACAACTCGCGGCACCGTTTCAGCTACAGATCGCACTGGCCTGAGCGGAACGGTGCTAACGGCGACCATAATCGATACGGATCCGACGCTGCTACTAGAGCCCATTGACGAGATCGTGATCGCCGGTCCTTCGACTGTAACGGTCACCGGCGGCAACACGAACTGTTTTATCACTTACCGCAAAGGTCAGGATTAGGTTCCGCTTAATTGCGAAGCGTGAACTCAAGGATGAAAACGCTGGTCAGAGCTCTGCTGGCGATCTCGATTTTTATCAGTGTCGCGCTCGCTTTCGATTCGCAGTACAAAACGCGTTTGATCACCAGCGCGACTTTGACGATTCACGTCAAAGACGGTCAGTACATCGTAATCCGAAATTTCACCCAAGATCAGGCCGCAAGTCAGCGTGGCATCATCGTCGCCGGCGTTATTCCATCGACCCCAACACCAACTCCCACGCCAACTCCAACTCCGACCCCGAATCCAACTCCGACTCCGACCTCGACTGATCTGACTGCCACCAAAACCCATAGCCCAGCCGGCAACGTTACTTTCCCAAGTGCGTGGACTTGGACAATCCACGTCGCCAACGGCGGCAATACGCCGGCTACCTTCCAACTTTTTCAAGATATTCTGACCGACAATCTGCCCAACAGTAATCTCAACTACGGAACGCCGTCAGTTACCGGCACCAATAGCGGCCAGATCAATTGCACTATCTCATCAAACTCTGATCTCACGTGTTCCGCCTTCAACACCATCACATTCGCCGGAGGCGAGTCTTTCGACGTGTCATTTACAGCGACTCCGTTCGCGGCTGGTAGTTATGCGAATCCGCGTACGGGCGGTAACTGTTTGGTAGATCCGAACAACGTTGTTGCCGAGGCCAACGAGAGCAATAACACGTGCGCCGACACGGTCATTGCTAATACACCGAATCCAACTCCGACCCCTATTTTTGCAGCCGTGCTCACGGCAGCAATTACGAACCTGTCGCACAAAGAATTCATCAAACCAATCAACGTCGTGGGCCCGGCGACATTAACGATTGATCCGGTTCCACCTGCCACCCTCGCGGTAACCTACCGGAAATTCCTTCAGCCGATTCAGCCGACACCAACGCCAACTGCCGGTATTGTTAATGTGATCAATGGCGCAACGGTAACTCCGACTCCAAGGTCAGCACTTTCAACCGGCGGTTCGACAAGATCGTCGGTTACACGGGAATCCACTTTCTCGGACGACGACGAAATCGAGTGGTCGACGCCGTCTCCAACGCCGACGGCGACCCCAACTCCGACAGCTTCGCCTAAATCGCGCGCTTCGACACCGACAGCCACACCAACTGCGACACCGTCAGTCACACCAACTCCGACGCCGTAGAAATAAATTTCCTGCGTTCCTGCTTTACGCTCCCGCTAGTGCATCGAGCTTGTTCCCGTATTTGTAGTTTGCCGCAGAGCGGCATGATTCCCTTAGAGATTCTTCAGTCGCGCCAGCAGTTTCTCGTGGATGTTGTCGAAGCCGCCGTTGCTGAACACCGCTACCACATCTTTCTTTTTCAACATCGGCACGATTCGATCGACAATCGCGTCCGCGTTCTTCTCGCAAAACGCCGGGCGGCCATCTTTTGAAATGGCTTTCACCACCGCTTCCGGATGCAGCCGTTCGTTCTCCGGGATCTGCTCCAGCCGTGCGACCTGCGAAATGAAAACACCGTCCGCACGTTTGAACGCTTCCGGCAATTCGTTCTGAAACACCGCGCGCCGCGTAGTGTTCGAGCGCGGTTCGAAGATTGCCCAAAGTCGTTGTCCGGGAAAACGGTGCCGCAGTCCCTCCAGGGTTTGTGCGATCGCCGTCGGATGATGACCAAAATCGTCGACGACTATCACGCCTCCCGCTTCGCCGCGGACTTCCTGCCGCCGCGCAATTCCCTGAAAACTTTTCAGCGCGTTGTCGATCTTCGCTTTCGGCACGTCGTAGAATCGCGCCGCCGTTGCCGCCATTGCCGCGTTGCGCACGTTGAACTCGCCGACCAGCGGGACTTGGTAAGTGTCGTCGCCAAGCTTGAAGCGCGAACCCTTGGGCGAGTAAGCGACATCACGAATGCGCTGGGCGCAGTTTTTCGAGAAACCGACCTCGACCATTTGGGCAAGGCAATCCTTGGCGACTTCAACGCAATTGTGGTCGTCGCCGTTAACCAGCACCATTCCGTTTTGCGGGACGATGTTGAGCAACCGCTTAAAGCTCAGTTTGATTTCGTCGATGTTGTTAAAAATGTCGGCGTGATCGAACTCGATGTTGTTCACGATCACGAGCTCGGGCAGGTAATGAACGAACTTCGACCGCTTGTCGAAAAACGCGCTGTCATATTCGTCGCCTTCAATGACGAAATATTTGGAATCGTTCAGCCGGGCGCCCTGACCGAAATTTTTCGGGACGCCGCCGATTAAATAACCCGGTTTGCGTCCGCCTTTTTCCATGATCCAGGCCAGCAGCGCCGTGGTCGTAGTTTTTCCGTGAGTGCCCGTGACCACAAGATCGTGTTTGTTCCGCAGAAAATAATTTTTCAAAACTTCGGGAAGCGAGAGATAGAAAAGTTTGCGGTTCAGCACTGCTTCCACTTCCGGATTGCCTCGCTTCATCGCGTTGCCGATCACTACTACGTCGGCGTCGCTTGGAATATTTTCAGCCCGATAGCCGGCGTTCAACTTGATCCCGCGCTCTTCGAGAAAGATCGACATCGGCGGATAAACATTTTCATCCGAGCCGCTGACTTTAAATCCACGCTCGCGCAACGCCGCCGCCACCGACCCCATGGCTGTGCCGCTAATCCCGATGAAATGGAATTTTTGCGGCGCGGCTTTGGTCACGCCGAAGAAGAAACCACGGATTACGCGGATTTCACGGATAAGAATTCAACAGCGAAACATGATCCGTTTGATTCGCGTCATCCGCGGAATCAGCGGCTCTTATTTCTTCTTAAACACTTCGACTGCGTTCCAAGCCTCGTCCGGAGGTGATTGTTCGTAATCAAGCGTCATCGCCAGATACATTTTGCCGAGGGCGTCGTCGGGATAGAATTCGAGAAAGTGTGAGAACAGGATCTTTGCGTCTTTGAAATCGCGCTTTCGGAACTTGACGATCGCCTCTTCATACGTCTGCAACCATTTCAAAAATTCCGGATCGACATCGTCCCTGCGAGCGCCAACCAGGGTGAACACATCGACCGGTTCGGTTTTTCCTTTGACCTGAACGCGCGCGACTGAACGCAAATGAAATTCGTCACGCACGAGCTCGGCCGCGCTCGCGCCGATTAAAATGTCGACAGTGTAAGTGCGGGTGAGCGCTTCAAAGCGCGAAGCCAAATTCACCGCGTCGCCGATTACCGTCGGGTCGAGACGTTCGTGCGGTTCGTAGGAACCGATGTTGCCGACAAGGGCTTCGCCGTGATTGATTCCAACGCCGAACGCAAGCGGATTAATTCCTTCCGCGCGCCACGCCTCATTTAGTTTAGCCATCACGCGCCGCATGCCAAGCGCCGCGCGCACCGCCGCCTTTGCATCTTCGGCCGCGCCGCGACTGCTGACATTTCCCCAAACCGCCATGATCGCGTCGCCGATAAACTTATCGAGCGTTCCTCCGTTATCGAAAACCATCGGGACCATCGCGCTGAGATAGCGATTCAATTGCGACACGAGAGCAGCCGGATCAGCGCGCTCCGATAAAGTCGTGAAACCAACCAGATCCGAAAATAAAACCGTGACAGGTTTACGCGAACCGAGCATCGAGCTGTAATAGCCGCCGGGATTCTCGAGAATCTCTTTGACGATGTTTTTCGAAACGTAGCGTTCCAAAGTTCGGCGAGTCCGCAGTTTCTCGAGCCGCTCCAGCGCGTATTCGAATCCCAAACCAAACAGACCGGTGGCGGTGAAGACGATCATCGGCGGCACGACAACGATCAATAAACCCGCGCGATCGTACAAAACACGCGCGGCACCGACGTAGGCAGCGCCGATCGCCGCCAGGACAAAAATGCAGAGCAAAGGTCGCCTAACGAATGCGATGACGGACCACGCCAAACTCGCTGCCACAACAATGAAAAGGTAGTCGGCCCTAAACGGGACTTCCTGAAGGAATTCGTGATCAAGCGCTGCGGCCAACGTGTGCAAATGCAAGGCTGGCCCGTGCATGTTCTCGTCAATTGGCGTCGCCACAAAATCGTGTTGGATCTGCGCTGAAGTTCCCACCATCACGATTTTGTTTTTGAAAAACGCGCCGCCTTGATAGTTGGCCTGCCACGTCGCCGGCAGAAAAAGTTCATAGAGCGGATACGGCGAATACGCGTCCGCCGGCCCAAACCGGATTGCGTGAGAATTCAGGTCACTCGGAACCGCGTCGGACCGCCCGAGCTTTTTCAAAGCGCGCGCTGTCAGCGAATCGTAGACCTCATCGCCCGGAACTTCAGGCAGCCCAGCCAGAAGCTGGTCCGATTCGTGAAATTGAGCGCGGCGCACCAACCCATCGATATCGTTCCAAAAATTCACGAAGCCGACGCGGTCGTCACTCGCTTGAGGCACGGGAATCAAATTCTCGTTAGGAAGCACCAGCTGATCGCCGTGCTGAATATCGATGTTGCTGCCAAGCACCACGCGGTCGCGGTGCTTCTCCAACGCAGCGCGGAACGCCGGATCGCCTTCGTTCGTAGAACTGAATACGATGTCAAACATTACCAGGCGCGCGCCGGAATTGAAGAGCTGGTCGATCAACAACGCCCACACTTCGCGCGACCACGGATACGGTTTTTGCGTCATCAGCCCCAGCCCGCGATTGAGAGCCGCTTCTTCAGAACCGACCGCGTTTAAGTCCAACGATTGCTGATCGATTCCAACATATACAAAATCGGAGTGGACTGCCGTCTTGCGGCCATCACGCCGCAACAAATCCGCAAAGCCGCGCTCGCCATGCCAGACAGCCGAAAGAAATGGCGCCGAGGGGAAAAAATGCGCCAGTAGCACGCTCGTCGTCCAAAACAACGCAATCAGCGCTAGCAAAATCAATCGATGACGTCCCAGCCAGTGCACGGCGGCAGTATATCGTTATGTCGACCGGCGGTTAAATCGTTAAATCGCACGCCGGCTTTTGATTCGTTATTTGTCATTCGGCATTTCTTACCTATTGTCTGCCGCCCGGCGCTGATGCGTCGGTTCATCTTTCCACCTATCTGGCAGCCGCCGGATTAATCAGCGAGCGAGGTCGGAAAGATCGACGATTAACAACAACAGCCCGCTGAAAGAGGAGTCGCCCCGCCGTGGCGGGGCGGGTAACAATAAATGCCAAGAGCCACTAATGCGCCGGCCAGCCGCGCGCGACGCAAACGCGTCATCAAGTCCGCCAAAGGTTATCGCGGTCGCCGATCAAAACTTTTCCGTTACGCCAAAGACGCAACGATGAAAGGCAAGTATTGGGCCTATCGCGATCGCAAAACCCGCAAACGCACTTTTCGCTATCTTTGGATCCAGCGACTGAACGCCGCCGCCCGCGCGAACGGACTAACCTACAGCCGTTTCGCCGAAGGCTTGAAAGCCGCAGGAATCGGACTCGATCGCAAAGTCCTTGCCGACATCGCGGTCGCCGACGCCAACGCGTTCAAAGCGATTGTCGATCAAGCGAAGAGCGCGCTTGAGGACAAATCGAAATCGAAAAAGAAAGCGGCGTAGGCTTCTTCTGTAGCGGCGGTCTATGACCGTCGCACTTATTGATTGAGCGTTGCGCAGAGTGCGTTCAACGTTCGTTCAAGCATGCATCCGCTGGAACAATTGCGCGACGACGCGCTGCGCGAGATCGAATCCGCCGGTGACGAGCAAACACTCGAAGCCGCGCGAGTGAAATATCTCGGACGCAGCGGCCGCATCTCGGCCTGGGGCGAGCAGATGAAGGCGCTTTCCAAGGACGAGAAACCGATCGTCGGCAAATTGCTCAACGAAGTTCGCAATGCCGTCACAAGCGCGATTGACTCGCACGCGGCACAATTTCGTTCGCAAAAAGAATCGGGCACGCTTTCGAAGATCGACATCTCACTGCCCGGCACGTCGCGCGAGATCGGCGCGTTGCATCCGCTGACCCAAATGTGGGAACGGTCGATCGAAATTTTCCGGCGAATGGGATTCGCGCTCGCAGACGGACCAGACATCGAAGACGAATGGCATTGCTTCGACGCACTCAACACGCCACCGGAACATCCGGCGCGCACCGAACAGGACACATTTTATCTGTCAGATGGCCGGCTGCTGCGCACGCACACTTCGACCGTGCAAATTCGCACCATGGAGTCTGCGCCGCCGCCGATTCGAGTGATCGCGCCCGGTGCGGCCTATCGTAATGAGGAAATCAATGCGACCCACAGCGCACAGTTTCACCAGATCGAAGGCCTTTATGTCGATGAAGGCGTGAGCGTCGCAGATCTCAAAGGCGCTCTCGAGTTCTTCATGCGCGAGTTGTTCGGCTCCGGAACCGACGTTGAATTCCGACCGCATTATTTCCCTTTCACCGAACCGAGCCTCGAAGTTTATGTGAAATCGAAAGCGCTCAAAGGCGGCGAGCAATGGATCGAAGTCGCCGGCTCGGGCGTGGTCCATCCTGCCGTTTTCGAGCAGGTCAACAAAGCGCGCCGCGATAAAGCCTACGACCCCCAAAAATGGAGCGGTTACGCATTCGGCCTGGGCATGGACCGGCTCGCCATGATCTTGTTCGATATCCCCGACCTTCGCCTCTTCGCCCAGAACGATCTGCGGTTTCTCCGCCAGTTCGCATGAAATTTTCCGTTAACTGGCTGCGGGAATTTGTCGATCTTCCGAAAAATCCGGAGGAGATCGCCGATTTGCTGACCCGGGCCGGAGTTGAAACAAAAGGAATCGAAACGCGCGGCGCCAAGATCGACAACGTGATCGTCTCGCAGATCACCGCGTCGTCGCGTCATCCAAATGCGGACCGCCTCACGGTGTGCGAAGTCGACGACGCGAGCGGCACGAAACGCCAGATTGTTTGTGGCGCGACCAATTACAAAGTGGGCGACAAAGTTCCGCTCGCGCTTCCGGGCGCCAAATTGCCGAATGGTACCGAGATACGAAAAAGCAAACTCCGCGGCGTCGAGAGCGAAGGAATGCTTTGCAGCGCGATCGAGCTCGGGCTCGGCTCAGACGCGGCCGGCCTTTTGATTTTGTCGCCCGAAGCGAAAGTCGGCGTGCCGATCAGCGATCTTTTCCCGAGCGACACGATTCTCGATGTCGAGATTACGCCCAACCGCGGCGACCTTCTCAGCCATTTCGGACTCGCGCGCGAAATCGCCGCGCTAACCGCCAAGAAACTCAAATCAACGCCGCGTGAATCGAAGATCGACATCAAGAAGTCAGGCGTGACGATTTCCGCCACGCGCGAATGTCTGTTTTTCTCCGCGCGCAGGATCGACAACGTGAAAGTCGGTCCGAGTCCGCAATGGTTGCGGGCGAAGATCGAGAGCGTCGGAATTCGTTCGATCAACAACATCGTCGATATCTCGAACTTTGTGATGCTCGAGCTTGGGCAACCGACGCACGCCTTCGATGCCGACAAATTGAAAAACGGGATCAATGTCCGACTCGCGCGTGGCGGCGAAAAATTTCTCGCGCTCGATGGAAAAACTTATTCGCTGAGACCGGACAACTGCGTCGTGGCCGATAAGGGGCGCGCGGTTGGAATCGGCGGTGTGATGGGCGGCGAAGAAACCGGTGTTACTGATTCCACGACAAATATTTTGCTCGAAGCCGCTTACTTTTTACCGGCGAGTATTCGCAGGACGGCGCGCGAATTAAGTCTGCCGAGCGACGCGAGTTATCGTTTCGAGCGCGGCGTCGATCCGGAAATGGTGGTTCGTGCCTCGCAACGCGCGACCGAATTGATCCACGAGATCGCGGGCGGAGCGCCGTCAAAAGAAATTACGGTCGCTGGCAAACTGCCGCCGAATCCGGCCGACGTTTCCTTGACCTACGAGAAATGTGATCGCGTTATTGGAGTCGCAATCAGGCCGAAGCAGATCGACGAGATCCTCACCCGCTTTGGCTTAAAAAAGACTGGCGCTGCCAAAACTACGAAATGGAAAATCCCGAGCTACCGCCGCGATTTGCAGCGCGATGTCGATCTTATCGAGGAAGTCCTGCGCGCTTACGGCGCAAACAAGATTCCTGGCGCCGAGCGGGGCCGTTATTCGCCTTCGAGCGCGGCCGACCATGCGCACGATTTGGAATCCACATGGCGAAACCGCCTCGCCGCCGCGGGCCTAAATGAAGTACGAACTTCAAAATTGTTGCCGCGCGAACGATTCGCATTCAGTGAGGGGGCGATCGAATTGCGGAATCCGCTAAGTGAAGATGCTGTCGCATTGCGCCCCAGTATCTTGGCCGGATTGTTGCCCGTTCTCGATCGGAACATTCGCGCCGGCGCGGAACGCGTCGCCATATTTGAAATCGGCCGCACTTTCATTCCGCCAGCTGGAAAAGAGGAACGTCATCTCGGTGTTTTGCTCTGGGGAAATGTCGCGACCGCATCAGAGTGGCGTTCCGGGAAAGGCAGGAACCTCGATCTGTTCGATCTCAAAGGCGCGCTCGAGTCCGTCGTTCCAAATCTTTCATTTCGCCCAGGAAAATTTCCCGATCTTGCGTTGCCGGTCGACATCTACTTTGGCGACCGAATGATCGGTTTTGGTGGACAACTGTCGTCCGCCAAATCAAACGCGCCGGGGCCCGTGTTCGTTGCCGAGTTGCATGCTGATCTTCTTTTAACTCGCGACCAATCGGTGAAAGGGTTTCGCGAGATCGAGAAATTTCCGGCGGTGAGTCGCGACATTGCGATGATTGTGCCGGAAGAAGCTTCTCACGAAAGAATTTTACGCGCGATTGAAAATCCGAAAGAGGCGCTGTTGGAAAGCGTGGAGTTGTTCGATCTGTTCAGCGGCGGAGAAATTGGAGCGGCACGAAAGTCGCTCGCATATCGATTGACATATCGAGATCGGAGTCGCACACTGACAAACGAGGAAGTGAATGCAGCGCACGCGAAAATTCGCGAGCGATTGAGGCGCGACCTCGGCGCAGAATTGCGCGAATAGTTCTTTGACTTGAGAGCCGCTCGTTGAGGGTTGGGAAGGAAACCAGTGCTTTCCGCTCAACTCTCAATCAGCGGCTTTCGAATTTACCCTGCGATGTTCGCGATTAAGGTGACGTCCCCGAACCGATAGTTGATGAACGAAGGAGGCTTGGTTGTTGCGGAAAATGGCACGCCTTCATTGGAAGTCAGCTTCCGCAGCGACGGTCATCCGCCCTTTATTAAAAGGGAACGGGAGATTCGCCTAAACGGCATCAGCGGGGTAAAATTTTGGGAATGCCCGAGTCGATTTTTCGATTCGGGCATTTTTCTTGCGCAGGGCGTTTGAATTTCGACCACGACGATCGACAATGCGCAGTGAGATGCGCGCGATTCTAGCCCTCGAAGACGGAAAATATTTCGAGGGTGAATCATTTGGCGCGACCGACACGCGGGTCGGCGAGATTTGTTTCAACACCGCGATGACCGGTTATCAGGAAGTTCTGACCGATCCTTCCTATCGCGGCCAGATCGTCACGATGACGTATCCGTTGATCGGAAACTACGGCACCAATTCGCTCGATCAGGAAAGCCGCGAACCGCACGTCCGCGGATTCGTGATCGAAGAATTGAGCGAAGCGCCGAGCAATTGGCGCAGCGAAATGTCGCTCGACGAATATCTGAAAAAATACGACATCCCTGGCGTCCAGGGAATCGACACGCGCGCGTTGACGCGGCATTTGCGAACGCGCGGCGCGATGAAGGCCTGCCTAACTACCGACAAGATGTCGATCCAACAAGTGGTTCAGCGCGCGGTTGAAGGCGAAGGCGTGATCGGGATGGATTACGTGAAGGAAGTTTCGACGCCAGAGATTTATCAGTGGGACGTGGACGACAAACTCAGTCAGCCGTGGACGATTCAAAACGGCAATGACGACAACAAACCGAAATTGCCGCCGATTCGGTTTCGGATCGTGGCTTACGATTACGGCATCAAACAAAATATTTTGCGCTTGCTCCGGCAAAAAGGTTTTGGCGTCACGGTCGTTCCGGCATCAACGACTGCCGAGCAAGCGCTCGCTCAAAATCCGGACGGAATTTTTCTTTCGAATGGACCTGGCGATCCCTCCGCGCTTCCCTACGCGCACAAAACCGTCGCCGATTTAATGGCCAAGAAACCGATCTTTGGAATTTGCCTCGGCCACCAGATTCTCGGTTTCGCGTTCGGAGGATCGACCTTCAAATTGAAATTCGGCCATCGTGGCGCGAACCAGCCGGTAAAAGATTTGAAAAGCGGCAGGATCGCAATCACCGCGCAAAACCACGGCTTCGCGGTCGATCCGGCGTCGCTACCGAAAAATGTTGAAGTCAGCCACATCAATTTGAACGACAACACCGTTGAAGGAATGCGCCACAAGGAATTGCCGATCTTTAGCGTGCAATACCATCCCGAAGCCGCGCCCGGCCCGCACGACGCGTCCTACTTCTTCTCGCAGTTCGCCGATTTGATTGAAGGCAAGAAAAGTCGAAATTGATTCATGTTTAACTCAACGAGATTCAAAACCTTTCGAAAGATGTTCTCAGTAGTCGTCATTGCTTCATTTGCCGTTGCCCCATTGGCGCTCGCGCACGATGAGCACGGCAAATCCGACGGCGCCGGTGAGAAAACCGTCACCGGCGAGATCGTCGACATGATGTGTTACGTCGACCACAGCGCGATCGGCGAAGAGCACGGAAAGTCGTGCGGCTCCAAATGCATCAAGAATGGTGGCCCGGTCGGTATCGTTGAAAACGGCAAAGCGTATCTCGTCGTCGGCGAACACAAACCGATGAACGACGAATTGGCAGATTCGTGCGGCAAAACGATCACGCTGAAAGGCAAAATGGCCGAGCGTGGCGGGATCGCGATGATCGAGAACGCCGAGATCGTTAAGAAGTAAGGTCTCTATTTATAGTACGGCCGAAGCGACGGCCGGAGCTTTCCGACTTTCAGGGCGGTTTCAATTTCCGAATCGGGAACTCTGTTGTCGGAAAGTTTGCGGACTTCGCCAGCTTCCAATGCCGCGAGCGGCAGTCCATTTCGAAACGAAATGCGATTGGCGGTGAACGCCGCGATTCTCGATCCGGGTGTCAGAATTCCCTGCAAATTCAACGGATCAGCCGCGCTGAGCGTGATCAGTTCGTGACTCGGCGCAGCTTTGCGGATCGAGCGCAACAGACCGATCGCTTCCGGCAAAGCAAATTGTTCGCCGCTCATGCCGGCGATAAAATAACCGCCGCGAATTTCGCCGCGTGCTTCCAATCGCCGATAAATCCGGCCGAGCTCGTACCAGGTCGCATTTAAGCTTTCGCGTTCAAGCAAGCGACGAAAGACAATGCCGTAACGACGCAACAAAACGCGCGCGAATTTTTCGAGAGCAATATCGCGCCCAACGGAATCCGCGCCATTCGATTGCGCGACCGGTTCTTTTCTGATCAACGACCAGCGTCCAGCGAACTCGATGCTGGCTAAATTTGTTTTGCGGCGGCGTTTTCCTTCGTTCCGTCCAAAAGTCGGCCGTTTGTTCGACGGAACGAGTAGCGCACGCAAGCCATCGAAACTGTCGGAGGTAACAAAACCGAGCGCGGCGAGTTCAGAGAGCGCTTCTTCAACTTGCGACGAAAGCAAACCGGTTCGACGAACGATCTCGGCAAAAAATAAAGCGCCGCCGGCGTCGAGGGCTTCGCGCGCGGATTGCGCATTCGAAGAAAGCTCACTTGCCTGTGCGCTGGAGCCTTGGCGAATGTGGATCGATCTTGTTGTCGCGAGGCAAAGCCACTCATCCAAATTTTCGCGTTGATAAAGCGCGATCGGACTTGTTCGCAGCGGCGCCGTGGCGCGCGCGTTCGAATGTTGCGGCGAGCTCAGTCGCGCCCAACCGACCCGGCCGGAAAAACAAAGCCGATCCAGCCATTCCGGATCGTAATCGGTCACACGTGCGTTGAGCACCGCCGATTCCCAGGAAGCGAGCGGCAGCTCGCAGCCGTCCAGCTGTTCTAAGATCGATTGCAAACCCTCGGGTCCTTCCGCGCGATGTTCAGCGTCGACGCGTTGCCACGCGAACAGGAACCGATAAAAATCCTGAGCCGAAACCGGTTGAATTTCCGCGCGCAGTCGATCGATCGTGAGCCGATGAATTCGTGCGAGCAATCGACGATCGCACCATTCCTGCTCGCTCGCGTTCGGATGAAATTTTCCACGAAGAACGAATCCTTCGCTTTCGAGTCCGAGCAATCCGGTTTCGATTTCCGAACGAGGCAACGCGAGAATTGCTTCAAGCTGGGAATTCGTAACCGGACCCGAAACTTCCATCCTTCCGCGCAACAATTCGCGAACTGCGTTCGACCGTTCCCAATTTTGTTTTTGCGCAGATTCAGGCGCAACCAACGGAGGATCGACATTCGCGTCGGGCCAAATCGTTTTGAGCATTGGCAAACGCTCAGCCGCGACCCAAAAGACCCTTTCGCCGACGCGAAGTTGAGGGGCGCGCTTCGCTGCGACGAGTTCGTTCAATATTTGCTCTGCCGCAGCGCCATTGCCTTCGTGATGGACGGTTCTTTGCACTTCATCGCGCGTCATGACCGCAAGAAGCATGAGCGCGTCGTGTAACTCGTCCGCGTTCGTAGCCTCCGGCCACGCTTCCTTTTCGACCTTTTCGATCGCCGCCGTGTCAAGAATGCCAAGTCCGTCGCTGCCGCTTCTTTCGGAAGACCGGCGCGTATAAACAGCCTGCGTTCGGCGCTCTTCGAGTGGCGCGTTGTCGAGAAATGCGTAAGGGCGCGCATTCAAGATTTCCGAGGCCAGTGGCGACGGCTCCGGCAAATCGCGCGCGATGCAGCGAATGTCGGCGTTCTCGATCTTGCGCAGGACTTTTTCGAGACCGTCTATGTCCATCGCTTCGGTCAGGCAATCGTCGATCGTTTGTTCGACGAGCGGATGATCCGGAATCTCGCGGTCGCCGACGATGTGTTCGAGACAGGCGAGCTGATCGGGAAAAACGGCCGCGAGCAGGTTCTCCGATTCCATTCGCTGAAGCGGCGCAGCGAGTTTCGAACCGCCGCGAAAACGGGGGACGGCCAGCGAGCGAGTCGCGTTCCAACGCCAGCGAATAGTAAACATCGGCGCGTCGAGCAACGCTTGAACAAGCAAATCGCGAACAGTTTTGGAATTCAAATAACGAAAAACTTCCTCGAGCGGGAACGAATGCTGAGTGCCGAGCGAAATGACAATCGAATCGTCGGTGGCCGCGGCTTGCAGTTCGAAATTGAAAGATCGACAAAATCGTTTTCGCAACGCCAAACCCCAAGCGCGATTGACTCGATTGCCAAACGGCGAATGCAAAACGAGCTGCATTCCGCCCGATTCATCGAAGAAACGCTCCATCACCAGCGTTTGCTGCGATGGAATTGCGCCGAGCGTGCGATAAGTGTCGGCGAAATAGTCCGCGACCTGTTGCGCGGCTTCGGCTGGCAATTTCAATTCGCTCACAAGCCAGGCGGCGACGTCTTTGCCGTCGCTTAACATGTTCTCGATCTCCGCACGAAGGTCCGAAACGGCGGCGGAAAGTTCGTTCGTTCGCGCGGGCGCTTCGCCCAGCCAGAACGGAATTCCCGGAGGTTGACCTTTCGCGTCTTCAACGCGGACTGTTCCGGAATTAATTCGCAAAATCCGCCACGACGCGTTGCCGAGCTGGAAAATATCGCCGGCCAAACTTTCGACCGCGAAATCTTCGTTCACAGTTCCCACGAAAGTTTCGGATGGTTCGAGAATCACCCGATAATCGGCATTGTCGGGAATCGCGCCACCCGACGTGAGCGCGGTCAATCGCGCGCCGCGCCGGCCGCGCAGTCGATGATTGATTGCGTCGTGATGAATCAGCGCCGCGCGCCGGCCGCGCTTCGTACTGAAACCTTCCGCCAGCATTTTCACCACACTGTCGAATGCATCGCGCGAAAGATTCCGATAAGGCCAGGCCGCGCGAACCTGCTCGAACAATTCGTTTTCGTCCCAATCGTCAGTCGAAGTAGCGGCGACGATTTGTTGCGCGAGAACATCGAGCGGCTTTTCCGGAATCAGCAGGCGATCCAGTTCTCCGCGTCGAACCGCGCGCAACAATGCCGCGCATTCGACCAATTCGTCGCGACTCAATGGAAAGATCCTTCCCTTCGGCAGCCCGCCACGTTTGTGTTCGGCGCGACCAACTCGTTGCAGTAACGTCGCAATCGAGCGTGTCGTGGCGAGCTGGCAGACAAGATCGACCGAGCCAATGTCGATCCCAAGTTCAAGCGATGCGGTCGCGACCAACGCTCTCAATTCGCCACGCTTCAAACGATCTTCCGCATCGAGACGCAATTTTGCGGAGAGACTTCCGTGATGCGAGGTGACCGCGTCCGCGCCGAGAAGTTCGCTTAAATGATGGGTCACGCGTTCGGCCATTCGGCGCGTGTTGACGAAGACAAGCGTCGTGCGATGCGCCTGAATCAATTCAGCGAGCCGAGAGTAAACTTCTTCCCAAATTTCATTCGACATCACTGCCTCAAGCGGCGATTTCGGAATTTCGATCGCGAGATCAAGCTCGCGCCGATGTCCGATGTCGATGATCGCGCAATCCGGATTCCCGTTTGAATCGACATTACGCGTTCCCACCAGAAATCGCGCAACTTCCTCGAGTGGTTTTTGCGTCGCCGATAAACCGATTCGTTGGAGCGGCTCCTCGGTTAGCGCCGCAAGCCGTTCGATGCTCAATGCAAGATGAGCGCCGCGCCGATCGTCCACGACGGCGTGGATCTCGTCGAGAATCACCGTCCGAACCGTCTTCAACATTTTCCGGCCGGAATCGGAAGTGAGGAGCAGGTAAAGCGACTCCGGCGTCGTGACCAAAATGTGCGGCGGCGTTTTGATCAGCGCCTGACGTTGGGCGGCGGTAGTATCGCCGGTCCGAACCTCCGCGCGAACATCGACATCATGACCTTCCTGTTGCAACAAGACACGAATTCCAGCGAGCGGTTCCTGAAGATTCTTGCGAATGTCGTTGCTCAGGGCTTTGAGTGGCGAGACGTAAACGATTTGCGTTTCATCCGACAGTCCACCGTTCGCGCCTTCGCGAAACAATTGATCTAGCGATGCGAGAAATGCGGCCAACGTTTTCCCGGAACCGGTCGGCGCAGAAATCAGGACGTGCCGGCCCGATTGAATTTCTGGCCAGCCGCGAACTTGCGGTTCAGTCGGAGATCCGAAGGTTTGTTCGAACCAATGCGCAACAGCGGGATGAAATTGAAACGACTTCATGAACCGAGCACCGGGAAAGCGGAGCACGTAATCTAAATTACAGCCGAACGATCGGCAATTAAGAGGAGATTCGTAGCGCGATGACTTCGCGCAGCATGGCGAGGCTGTCGTGAACCACGCGGACTTTGCTGCCTTCGGCATGATTCCAGCGCACCGGAATTTCGCGAAGGCGCAATCCAGCTCGATGCGCGAGAAAAAGTAATTCGACATCGAACGCGAAGCCCTGAATGCGCGCTTGTTCCAGAATTGACCGACAAATATCAAGCCGGAAGGCTTTGAAGCCGCATTGGGTGTCCCAAAACGGCATTCCAGTTGCCAAGCGCACGAGCAAATTGAAAACACGTCCCGCTTGTTCGCGTCGCCACGGTTGATGGATGCCGATCAACTTGCGGTCGAGCGCACGCGAACCGAAGGCAAGATCGACATCTCTATTCGCAATCGGCTCGATAAGTTTCGAGATTTCGCTCAGCGGCGTGGAGAGATCAGCGTCGAAGAACAGCCCGATTGGTTTGGTTGCAGCCAGCAATCCAGTTCGCACGGCAGCGCCTTTTCCGCGATTCGGAAAATTTTCCAGCAACCGCGTTTCGATTTTGGCGGCGGCTAAGGCATCTCTTGCGATTGCCGACGTTGTGTCGGTCGAGCCGTCGTTGACGATGATCAGCTCGCTCTCGGAGGAATTCGTCTCGAGAAAGTCGAGAGTAGCGCGGGCGGTTGCGCCGATCCGTTCGGCTTCATTGAAGCAGGGAATGACAACGGTCAACGGGGGCAATCGGTTCACGATCACCGGTAAATCTCGGTCACAAACTTGCCGTTTGGATCGACATATCCCCGATACATTCCGGAAGTATTGAATGGCAAAGTGATCTTGCCACTCTTGTCGATGGCAATCAGTCCGCCGGTGCCGCCAAGTTTTCCAACTTTGTTGATCACGGTGAGGCCTGCTTCTTCCAAAGTCTTGTGACCGTACTCCATCAACGCCGAGATATCGTGCGCAACAGTGGCCATTATAAAAAATTCGCCATCGCCCGTGCCGGACACCGCGCAGGTGACATTGTTCGCGTAAGTGCCAGCGCCAATGACCGGAGTGTCGCCGATGCGGCCGCTCAGTTTGTTCGATTTGCCGCCGGTGGAAGTGGCCGCAGCGAGATTTCCACTTCGATCGAGAGCGACCGCGCCAACGGTGCCGTGCGCTTCTTCCGGAGCGACAATAAATTTCTTATCGCCAGCGGGCGCGGCTTTGCTTTTTTCTTTTGCCTTGTCTCTTTGCAATTCGTCCCATCGGTCTTCGGTAAAAAAATATTTTTGATCAACAAATTCGACGCCGTGTTCTTTGGCAAACGCCTCGGCGCCTTCGCCCGCCATCATGACGTGCGGCGACTTTTCCATCACCAGACGCGCGAGACTGATCGGATTCTTGATGTGCTGCAGATTTGCGACTGTGCCGGCGCGTAAAGTTTTCCCGTCCATGATTGCGGCGTCCATTTCGTTGACGCCGGCCGCGTTAAACACCGAACCTTTGCCGGCGTTGAAGAGCGGGTCGTCTTCGAATACGCGCACAGCAGCTTCAGTCGCATCCAATGCCGAACCGCCGCGCTGCAAAATTTCCCAACCGGTTCGAAGCGCGTTCTCAATTCCAGCGCGATACTCACGCTCGCGCTCCGACGTCATTTTGCCGCGCGCCATCGTTCCCGCTCCGCCATGCACCACCAATCCGACCTTATTCTCTTTACCTGAGCTCATTTTGCCGAACTGTTGCGCGCCAGCTAATGCCGCAAACGCAAACACTCCACAAGTCACAAGACGTCTCAGCGACATATTAGTCTATCCTCGCAACCACTAGTCCGGGCTTGAGCCATTCGCCAGCGCGAAGAAAACGCTTTTTCGCTTTCGCGAACTGAGGCAGTTTCTCCTCCGCATGGCTGATCAAAAACAAGAGTCGACGGAAGAGGCGTTGATCAAGGCGCCGGTGATCGCTTTGCAGGAAATCGGCAGTCTCGGCGACAAGTTCCTGCGCGAAGTCGGCAGCATCTTCTGGTTCATCATCAACACATTCGAAGAAACGTTCGAGCGGATCCGCGAAGGCCGTGTGCCGTTCCGGGCGACCAGCTTCTTCCGGCACGCCGAACGAGCGGGAGTCGATTCGGTTCCGCTGGTTTTTTTGGTTTCGTTTTTCCTCGGACTAACCATGGCCCTGCTGACCGGCTATCAATTGCAACGGTTCGGAACCGAACGACTGGTGCCCGGCCTGGTCGCGATCGGTTTCACCCGCGAGCTTGGGCCGTTGATTACCGGAATCATGCTTGCGGCGCGAATTGGCGCCGCCTTCACCGCCGAGCTTGGTACCATGACGGTGAACGAAGAGGTAGAAGCGATCGAAGCGATGGGTGTCGGGCCATTGCGGTATTTGGTAGCGCCGCGAATCCTCGCGCTTTTTTTTCTGATGCCGTGTCTTTCCACGGTCTCAAACATTTCCGCGATCTTCGCTACCAGTCTGATTTCCAAGGCCTACTTTAGCATCGCCTTCCCTTACTTTGTCGATCTTGTCCGTGACTCCTTGCTCATCCGCGACCTCATCACTGGCGTGATGAAGAGTTTTCTTTTCGGGGTGCTCATCGCTGGAATAGCCTGTTACCGCGGACTGAGCGTGAAAGGCGGCGCGGCAGGCGTCGGGACGGCGACAACTTCCAGCGTAGTCACCGCGATCACCGTCGTCATCGGCGTCGATACCCTCTACAACGTTGTCTACGTGAATTTTTTCCCGACATGAGCGCGAAGAATTCGCACATGGTCGAGCTCCGCGACGTCGTTATGGAGTTCGAAGACAAAAAAGTTCTCGACGATCTGTCACTCACGGTCGAATCCCAGGAGCGCCTGGTGGTGATGGGCCAAAGCGGCAGCGGCAAGAGCACCATTCTGCGTTTGATTCTCGGAATCTTGCAGCCGAATGCCGGCGAAGTCTTTTTCAAACAATTCGAGATTACGCGTTTGAAGCGGCGCAAATTGCAACAGGTTCGCCGCGACATTGGGATGGTTTATCAATACTCGGCCTTGCTCAGCTCGCGGACGGTGCGCGACAACGTGGCTCTGCCGTTAGAAGAATTGACCGACAAATCGCGCGACGAAATCGACAAGATCGTCGACCAAAAGCTCGAGCTCGTCGGCATGAAAGAAGCCAGGGACCAGCTACCGTCGGAATTAAGCGGCGGAATGCGCAAACGCGTAAGTCTGGCCCGCGCTCTGGTAATGGAGCCCGAGTTGATTCTGTTCGACGAGCCGACGGCCGGCCTGGATCCTGTAATCGCCTCCGTCATCGACGAATTAATCATCAGCCTAACTGATAAGTCGAAAGTCACTTCGATCATCGTGACTCACGAGATGGCCAGCGCCTTTCGCATCGGCACGCGAATGGCTATGTTGTATCACGGAAAAGTTATCGAAGATGCTGACCCCGAGACGTTCAGGCAGTCGCAAAACCCCGTCGTTCGTCAGTTCTTGAGCGGCAGCACCGAAGGTCCCATTCTGGAAGGAAGCCAAGATGCAATTGCAAAAAAATGAGATCATGACGGGGCTACTGGTCGTGGGGACAGTCGCCGCTCTCGTGTTCGTCTTGGTTTTATTGGGTGCCCCCGGCCTTTTCCGGCCGTTGGTTACTTACAAGATTTACGTCGACAATGCGGCTGGAATTAAACAAGGCGCGGTAGTGATGTTGGCCGGACGCAAGATCGGACAGGTGCAAAGGCTTTACTCTCCTGTCTCGCGCGAGGAGGAACATCGCGCCGAAGAAATCGCCGCGAGCTTTCGTGCGCCCGACTCGAACGGCGCCCCATCCGACAACGGCGGCAAACCAAAATACGAAGCTCGCATTGACGTCCAGGTTGACCGAAATGCGGTGGTTTATCGCGACGCCAGAACGCGATTGATGCAACTCGGTATGCTCGGCGACATGGCCATCGACATTACTCAGGGAACGGACAGCGCGGGCCGGGCGCGTGACGGCGAGATTTTTGCCGGCGAACGCACGCCCGATTTCAGCGAAGCCGCCTCCAAAATGCTGGAAGTGATCAAACCGGTCGCCGCGGAAGCGACCAACACGATGAAGGACCTTCAACAGACCGCGGACAATATTAATCACATCACGGACGAAAATTCCGAGCTCAGTCAGGCGCTGACGCAGGTCAAGCAGTTTGGCGAACACATGGCCGATCTCACCGCGCCGGACAGCGCACTCTCAAAATCACTTAACAACATCGAGAAACTCAGCAACAGCCTGACCGAAAACGACAATCTCAAGGTCACGCTCCAAAATTTCCGCGACGCGTCCGATAAATTGAAGATTACGATGCGCGATCTCGAACCAGTTGGGAAAAATATTTCGGAATTCAGCGAGACAATAAAAGCGCAACCGTGGCGGTTGATCATTCCCACTACGAAGAAATATCCCGAGAAATCGCCAACGCCGAGCGAAGCAACCATCACGGTCCGGAAAAGCGCCAAACCAAAGACAAGCGCCACGCCGGGTGGTGGTGGTCGCTGAAATCGCGCTACGCAGATTTTTTTGTCAGTCGCGACTCTAAAAATCTCAATACAGCGGCTTCGCTCGAGCGAAGATCGACATCTTCCATCGCGTCTTCAGTCAGCTGTTTCAATCCGTCGATTGATTGCCGCCCGAGATAACTCTCGAGGATTGCCGGATGCACATAGCACTTTCGGCAGATCGCTGGAGTATTGCCGAGAATCTTTGCGACCGCATTGATTGCAGTCTTGATGTTGGCCTTCGCCTGCTTGGCGTTCTCGAATTCGTGTTGAGCGTTTAATGCCACGGCGGTCAGCACGGTTCCCGCGAACGTCCGAAAATCTTTCGCGCTGAAATCCTCACCTGTGATTTCGCGGAGGTACCCGTTCACCTCCTGCGAGGTGACGTCGCGCACTTCACCTTCGTCATCCAAGTATTGAAACAAATCCTGACCGGGCAAGTCCTGAAGCTTGGAAACAATTTTGGCGATTCGTCGATCAGTCACATCGATCTCGTGGTCGCGACCGCTCTTACCCCGAAAACGGAAACGCAGCTTCGCGCCCTTCACCTGGACATGTCGATCTTTCATCGTAGTCAGGCCGAACGATTTATTGTCCCGCGCGTATTCTTCGTTGCCGATACGGATGAATGTGCGTTCGAGCAATTGCACCACTGCGGCCAGCACTTTTTCGCGCGGCAAACCCGGGAGCTTCAAATCGTGAGACACTCGTCTGCGAATTTTCGGCAGCGCTTTGCCGAATGCGATTATCCGATCGTATTTGTTTTCGTCACGAACTTCGCGCCAGCGTTCGTGATAAAGATACTGTTTGCGCCGCCGGGCATCGCGGCCGGTCGCTTGAATGTGACAGTTCGGGCCGGGGCAAATCCAAACGTCTGTCCAAGCCGGTGGAATCGCGAGATGTTTGATCCGAAGAAGGCGTTGCTCGTCGGTAATCACCTTTCCTTCAGCATCGACATACTCGAAATCGTCGCCTTTAACTTTGCGCGTGTAACCGAGCCGATCGTCGCTGACATACCGCAGGCCGGCCTCTTCGGCGGCCTCCATTGCTTCGGCGACGACCTTCGCGCCGTTGCCATTTTCGTTCTTTGCCCCCGCACGCATCCCATTGAAATCGCCGGCCGAGGATAAATCGGCGGCAGCTTATGCTTCGACGACGCGGGTGACGCGTCTGTTCAATTCACGAGCCGTAGCTCTTGGTGAACTTCTTCTTCGACTCCCCGGCTTCGCCTGAAGCTTCGATCGGCGCGGATGCCTCGGACTTGGTTGTCGATGTTTCGGGTTTCGGTTCCGGCGCAGGCGCCTTGGGTTGAGCGCCGCCTTTCGCTATGTGCTGCGAAACTTCGACATAAACCATTTGTAGATTCGAAAGCGTGTTGCGGAGCACTGTCGTTTCTTCGTTAGTCAGATTGCCGCGAGTTTTTTCCTGAATCATCGCCAGCTGGTCGATGAACATTTTCGCTAGCTCGAGATTCACTTCGCCTTCGCCCGTCTTTGGATTTGGGATTTGTCCGAGAAACAGCGCGGCATTCTGCGCGTGCATCATCACGAATTCGATGAAGCGCTGGGAAAGCTCGCCGGTTTGGGTGCTGGTTTGGACTTCAGCCATAAGAGGGAGTGATCAGTTTAATTAACACAGCGCGGCCCTCCCGTCACTCGTCACTTCTTCGCAGGCGGTCGCACTGTCGCCAAAACGTACGGTTGATCGCGGAAATATTTTGCCGCCACCCGTTTGATCTCGTCAAGCGTGACCGCATTCACCTCCTGGTCGAGCTTTTTGTAATAATCGAATCCGAGCCCGTAAAGTTCGTCGAGCGCGCACTGATAACCGAAGGAATCGTTGCTTTGCATCCCGATTTCATGCTGGCCAATGAATTTCTTTTTCGCGCGCGTTAATTCTTCTGGAGTCAGCCCTTCGCTCGCCAGTTTCCGGATTTCATCGAGCAACGCCGTCTTTACGGGTTCGATCTTTTGCGGATCGGTCCCAAGATAAAAAGCGAACACTCCCGGCACCAATCCCTGCATTTGACTGGCGCCCACGTAATAAGCCAAGCCCATGTTTTCACGAATGCGAACGAAGAAACGTGAGCCGAGATCGCTGCTCGCTTCGTCGATCAGCTCCAGCGCATGCCGATCCTTATCGAACATATTCACGCCCCGGTATCCAACCATCACCACGCCCTGAGCTTTCTCTTTGTTGCTTTCAACGCTCTCAGTCTTGCTGATCGGCGACGACGGTCGCGCATCGGTCAGAGCGAGCGCACCCGGTTTCATTTTGCCAAGCGCTTGCTCGAATAATTGCTTCACTTCGGCCGCGTTCACATTTCCAAAAACTGAAATCACGCCGTTCTTCGCGACGAGATACTTGTCGCGAAACTCGATTAGATCTTTTTGGGTGAGGTGTTGCACGGATTCGGTCGAGCCATTGGAGCGCAGCGCGTAAGGATGGTCGGTAAAGAGCGCCTGGCGCAAAATATTGCGCGCCACCGTCGTTAATTGCTCTTCTTCCTGTTTGATCCCGGCCTTCTGCACTTCTTTTTCGCGAACGATCGCCTTTTCCGGAAAGTTCGCGTTCAGCAAGACATCAGCCAGTAGATCGACGCCGGTTTTCAGGTCCGGTTTCATCACCTGGGCCGAGACACTCATGCTGTTGTTGCCGGCGTCGCTCGAAATCGATCCGCCAATTGCTTCGATCTCATCCGCGATTTGTTCGGCGGTGCGCGTCTTCGTTCCCTTGAGCAATACGCGCGCAGTCAGTCGCGTGATTCCGTTGGTCTGCGGCGTTTCGGCAAGCAACCCGCTCCGGAAAACCGCGCTCATCGAAACCAGCGGTAGCCGCGGATCTTCCCGCACGATCAAACGCAGTCCGTTGGAAAGTTCGGACTTTTGAACGTCACCGGCCGCGATCGGCTTCGCCGCTTCCTGTTTCCCAGCCAGGGAACCGTTCGGATTCAACGAGGTCACCGTCAGGTTTTGATCGACCAGATATTTCGCAGCGACGCGACGAATATCATCCAACGTCACTTTTTGGACGGCGTTTAGATAATCGCCGCTGAAATCGAGGTTGCGGGTCAAAAGCCAGCTCGATCCGAGATCGGACGCTTGTCCACGCATTGTGGTGAGCGCATCCAAATGATGACTGAGCGACATTTTCTTAGCTTTCATCAGCTCGTCCGCGGTCGCGCCGGATTGTTTTATCTCGTCGATAATCTGTTGGATCAACCTTTGGGCATCCTCGCGTTTTTTTGGATCGACAGTCGCGTCGACGCCGAACAATCCGGGATCTCCCGGGGTATATGAAAACGCCGAGACCCCAAACGCGAGGCCCGCTTGTTCACGAACGCGCCGATACAAACGCGAGCTGCGACCGTCGCCTAAAATACCCGCCAGCAAATCGAGTGCCGGAACGTCCGGATGCGTCAACTCTGGAATATGCCAGGCGAGCGAAAGCCGGCTCAGCTCGGTGGCAAACTCGTTGTGCGCTTCGCGACGGCCGAGTTGGGGTGGTTCTTCCGGAACAAAAACCGGTTTCAGCGATTTCTCGGGATAATCTTTGAAGTAATCGACGAGCTGCTGACGAATTTTCGCCGCATCGACATCGCCGACGACGATGAACGTGAGATTGTTCGGCACGTAGCGCGACTTGTAATACTGCATCACCTGTTCCTGGGTGAGCTGGTTGTAAATTTCCATCTCGCCAATGACCGGCAGACGATACGGATGCTTTTGGTAAGCGGTGGCGAACAAAAGCAGACTCAGCATCCGATCGGGATCGTCGAGGTTCATCGCAAACTCGCGCCGAATGACTTCCTGCTCTTTGTTGTATTCCTCCGGAGGCAGAGTGGAGTTCATCATCGCATCGGACAAAACGGCGAGCGCCGTTTGCACGCCATCTTTGGGGACGTCGATCCAGTAAACCGTGCGATCGAACGAAGTGTAGGCATTGATGTAGCCGCCCACGTCTTGGATTTTTTTCGCGATATCGTTGGCCTTCTGCGTCTTGGTTCCCTTGAAGAGCATGTGCTCGAGAATGTGCGAAAGACCGGCCCCGAGTTTGTCGTCCTCGTAAATACTGCCCGTTGCGCACCAAGCCTGGACACTCGCGACCGGGGCGCTCCGGTCCTCTTTCACGATGAGAGTCAGTCCGTCTGGCAGGACCCATTTTTTCGCGTTACTCGGCGGGAACGTGAGCATCGTAGAAGCATCACCTTTATTCGCAGACGCCGGCCCGGATTTTTCCAGACGAGATTGTTGAGAGGCAGCTTTCAAGTTCGCCATGCTAAATACAATCGCACAGATCAGCGCCGCCCGTGGCGCTTTGCCAATCATACAATTTTCGGCGCTGGTAAACTTTTCCGTGCTTCAATTTTTTTCTCAGGCGCGAACGGCTTCACGAATGCTTCCTGAAAATCGTAAACCGTTTTAAAATCCTCGATCGAATCTTCGTCGGTTTTTCCAAAAATTCCGGCGCCGATGAGATTGAATACCATGTGGCCGACATCTTCACAGGAACGGATCCCCCAGGTTTCGAACACCGTCACCACCATTGGCCCAAATTCCTTGAGCGCATATTGGCGGACACCTTCCAGCAACTCCGGCCCGGAAACATGTCGCACCGTTGTCCCCTTGGCCTTCTTTTGTTGCTTGGTCGTGAAGTCGAGCGCGTCGCGCAGGAAAATATAGGCCTCACGTTGATAACGCGGGTCGCTGGCTACGATGGAATCGAGCGCTTCGGCAAATCCAATCTTCTGCATTAAAAAATCGCGCGCGTTTTGCGCGAGGCCTATGATAACCAGCAATCTTCGGACGAGCAAACACTTCGCAAGTTGAGAAGACTCTGCTGTGAGAAAAGAATTCTAAAGAAATGTCTTGATCCAACAATTGGACCTGATAGGACGCGACCTTACATCACATTTCTGTTCCCCCCTATTGTCACGTTTCTTCGCCGCCGCGCAGCCTTCGTACTTCTCTGTTCCGCCGTTCTCATTGAACCGGTCGCCGCTCAACTAGTTGGAACGGCGCTCGTCAATCAACCCATCCTCGACCAAGTATCGGCCACTGAGAGAGGCGGAACGTATCACACTGACTTGTACCAAGGGTTTGACCGCGCAGCGGCTGACTCCATCAGCGCCGACACACAAGTTATCTTGATAAATTATAAGAACTCGCAGCATGAGAATGAACTCTTGGCCTGTCCTTTCATTGGCCATCTCAATCATGACGTTTCAGCTCATCATTCAGGCCGCGTCAATGGAGG
>DASZJH010000160.1:0-8776 GCA_035948375.1 Chthoniobacterales bacterium | reverse complement strand
ATCGGTGCGTTCACGGCGACGATCATTGTCGGTCGCATCGCGGGGCACATCAGCAACCGTGTTCTGATCATCATTAGTTGCCTGCTGTTTGGGTATTCGTCCTTCGCACTTGGTAACATTAATCTTCAGGTAGCGCCGGCTAACCTGCTCTGGCCAATCATCATCAGCGGCGTGGGAGCATCTTCAATGTATGTGCCCGTGGCCACATCGGCCATGGGGACGCTCAGCCAAGAGCAGATGGGTAACGCGGCCGGCATTTTTAATCTCATGCGCAACATCGGTGGAAGCATTGGCATCGCGACGATCACCACGCTGGTCACGCGTCACGCGCAAGCGAGCCAGGCCAACCTTGTTGGGCACATGTCGAAGTTTAATTTCAATTTTCAACAACAACTTGCGCACCTCCAGACTGCTCTCGCGAGCAATACCGGCAATTGGGCGGCAGCAAAAAAATCGCTCGCAGTTCTCTATGGAACCCTTCAACAACAAAGTTCGCTTCTCAGTTACGTTTACGGTTTTCGGTTTTGCGTGTTGGTTTGTGTGCTGTGCGCCGCGCTCGCCTTGTTGTTTAAGAGAGCCAGCAAACCGGCCGGTCCCATCGCTGCCCACTAACAAGCATCCAGCGCATCGTGACGGATAAGAATTACCTGCTTCCGCCGAGTCGATGATCAGCTATGCCGCAGCGGCATACTGAGACAAGAAACATGGTCTTTCACAAGCGGCCGTCCGTCGCGCGATCGTTAGTCAGACAAAAAGAAAGGAATCTATGAGCAGAACAATTGAAGCAATCATGCGACACATGGCGGCACCGTCGAACGGGATCACCAATCAACGGAATGGAACGGAGAAACTGGAAAGGGAAATCGCGGTAAGGAAACGACATTACATCTGGTCGGAAGCCAGATTCGTTCGTGCCATGATGCCGTTTCACTCCAACGTGCGCGTGCGTTACAACGGCAAGGAAGTCGACGGCAAAAGCGTTCTCGACCTGATGACGCTCACTCCGCTGGAAGGGTCGACAGTGCGCGTCCGCGCTGAAGGACCTGACGCCGCGGAGGCGATGCACGCGCTCGAGCAACTGATGAAATCGCGGCCAGATGAGGATTGAATGATATGAAAGAACAATTTTCTCACGAACCTAACGAGAAGCCGCGCATCTTGATCGTCGACAACAACTCGAGGTTCGCGCGCGGTGCGCGGCTGCTTCTCGACCAAAGCGGGAAATTTGTCGCCTGCACGGTGATCGATCCGCGTCGCGCATTGGAAACGGCGCGCAGTTTCAAGCCCGATCTCGTGCTTGTCGATCTGATCATGCCGCAGGAGGACGGCCCCGAAGTCGCGGCGCAATTTGAAGCGGACTGGACACTGCATGGCGTACCGATCGTTTTCCTCACTTCGCTCATCACAGCACACGAGGCAAAGGATGGCCGTCGCGTTTACGGGCACCGCATTCTTCCGAAGCCGAGAAGCAGCTCGGAACTCATCGAGATCGTTGAACAGAACTTGCCCTGCTGCACTGAGGCATAGAGCTACGGCGAGAGCTACATAACGCACTCGACATTTCGAATCTGTAAGCGATAACAGAGTCATGAAGCGCTTTATTTTTTTGAGCGCGAGTACGTGTTTAGGGATGCTGCTTGTCGGGTGTGGTCGCAAAGCGCCGCAAGCTGGTCCGGCTGCGCCCGAAGTTCAGGTGACAACGGTGCAGCCGCGCGATGTGCCGCGGGTATTGGAACGCGTCGCGACGCTGGACGGATTCATCAACGCCAACATCAACGCCCAGGTGCAGGGCTACATTGTCTCACGCGATTACAAGGAAGGCAGTATCGTAAAAACGGGCGATTTGCTTTTCAAGATCGATCCTCGGCCGTTCGAGGCGGCGCTCGCTCAGGCCAAGGGAACCGAGGCGAAAGACCAGGCCAATTCGGCAAAGGCTGATGCGGATCAAAAGCGCGCGATCGACCTGTTCAACAAAAAGGTGATCAGCGATCAGGAGCGAGATACTGCCATCGCGGCTGCCGGCTCCAGCAAAGCAAACGTCGAAGCAGACGAAGCGGCCGTAAAACAGGCGGACCTGAATCTTGGCTACACCAAAATTACCGCGCCGATCGATGGGATTGTTGGGTTCGCGAACAATCAGGTCGGCGATCTGGTCGGGCCAAGTACGGGACCACTTACAACCATGTCGCAGATTGATCCGATCAAGGCCAACGTAACTGCTGGCGAGAGTGCATTCACCGATTTCTTTTCGCGCTACCCGGACACAGTCCAACGCGAAGCCCTGCTCAAAAGCATCGATTTCGACTTGATTCTCGGCGACGGCAAGGTCTATCCGCGAAAAGGAAAATTTTATGCGCTGGATCGAAACCTCGATCCCAAAACAGGTTCGATTCACTATTACGTAACGTTTCCGAACCCGGACGCCACGTTGCGGCCCGGACAATATGGCAAGGTGCGGTTCGTACCTGACACGGTGCAGAATGCGCTAGTTGTTCCACAGGAGGCGGTGACCGAATTGCAGGGTAATTTCCAAGTCGCAGTAGTCGATCAAGACAACAAGGTGAATATTCGCCCGGTAAAGACGGGTGAGCGCATCGGCACCATGTGGCAAATCACTGACGGATTGAAGCCCGGAGACAAAGTCGTTGTCGAAGGCGTACAAAAGGCGCGCCAAGGTTCGACCGTGACGGTGAAAGAGTGGACGCCGCCGGCCCAGTCCCCGGCCCCGATACAATCGGCGAGCCCGCAGAAACCCTGATCGCATGTCGGAGTTTTTCGTCAGGCGACCGATCGTCGCAATTGTCATCGCGATTCTCATGACGCTGATCGGCGGCGTCTGCATTCTCGCGCTGCCGATCGCGCAATATCCGCAAATCGCGCCTCCGGAAATTCAAGTGCAAACGCACTACACCGGGGCGGACGCGCTCACGATCGAGCAATCGGTCGCGGCGCCAATCGAGCAGCAGATGAGCGGCGTCGACAACATGAATTACATGTATTCGATCAACGCGAACAGCGGCGACATTCGATTGATCGTCAATTTCGACGTCGCGACCGACCCGAACATCGATCAAGTCCTGACCCAGCTGCGTGTGGCGCAAGCGCAATCGCAATTGCCGGCCGACGTGAACAACTATGGGGTGACGGTCAAGAAATCGACGACCGCGCCACTGATGCTGGTTTCGCTCTATTCGCCCAAAGGGACCTACGACAACGTTTTTCTCGCGAACTACGGCTACATTAATTTGTTCGATCAACTCACTCGACTGCCGGGAATCGGCAACGTCCAGATCTTCGGCGCCGGTCAATATGCGATGCGTTTGTGGGTGAAGCCCGATCAACTCGCGAAGCTTGGCATTACGGTTCCGGACATCATCACGGCGGTGCAGAAGCAGAACAATGTGAATCCTGCGGGCCAGATAGGAGGCGAACCGATTCCGAGCGGACAGAAATTCACTTATACCGTTCGCGCGCAGGGTCGATTGCAAACGCCGGAGGAATTCGGCGAAATCGTCGTCCGTGCGAATCCGGACGGCTCGTTCGTTAGGGTGAAGGACATCGCGCGAATCGATCTCGGCGCACAAACCTACAACTTGAGAGGCAGACTAAACGGACAGCCCGCGGCCATTCTCGCTTTGTATCAGTTACCCGGAACCAATGCGGTCAAAGCCGCGCAATCAGTGCGGAAGCTCATGACGGAAGCGAAGCAGCGATTTCCTGCCGATATCGATTACGTCGTCTCGCTCGATCAAACGCTCTCCGTCACAGAAGGCATCAGCGAAATTTTGAAGACGCTGTTCGAAGCGCTCGCGCTGGTTGTGCTCGTCGTTTTCATTTTCCTTCAAGGCTGGCGGGCCACCCTGATTCCGCTATGCGCGGTGCCGGTCTCGTTAGTCGGAACGTTTGTGCTGTTCCCGTTGTTTGGATTCTCGATCAACACGCTTTCACTTTTCGGTCTGGTGCTCGCGATCGGTCTTGTGGTCGATGACGCCATCGTGGTTGTCGAAGCAGTCGAGCGTCACATCGAAGAAGGAATGTCGCCGCGTGACGCGACATTGCAGGCAATGCGCGAAGTGTCGGCACCGGTGATCGGCATCGCGCTCGTGCTTTCGGCGGTGTTTATTCCGACGGCGTTTCTGCCAGGCATCACCGGCCGATTATATCAACAGTTCGCGCTCACGATCGCGATCTCGGTCATCTTCTCCGCGTTCAACGCGCTCTCACTCAGTCCTGCGCTTTCGGCGCTGTTGCTACGGCAGCGCAAGAAAACCCGCGGCCCGCTCGGTTGGTTTTATGATCGCTTCAATCGTATCTTCGGCAGCGCTACCCATGGATATGTGAACTGGTCGCGGGCAGCGATTCGTAAAGCCGTGCTCAGTTTCGCGTTGCTGCTGGTACTTGCGATTGGCGCCGGTTTCTTTGGGAAAAGGTTGCCGAGCGGCTTCTTGCCGGAAGAAGATCAGGGTTACGTTTTTCTCGCGCTTCAATTGCCGGACGCATCCTCGCTCGAGCGCACCGATCAAGTCTGCCATAAGATCGAAGATTTCCTGAGCAAAACACCCGGTGTGCAGTACTCGACCAGTGTCATCGGATTCAGTCTCCTGAGTTTGGTGCAGAATACTTACAGCGCATTCTTCTTCGTGACTTTTAAGCCCTGGAGCGAGCGCACGAAACCGGAAGAACAGTACACGGCAATCAAAGCGCGAATAAATCAATACCTCGGCAGTCTTAGCGAAGGTATCGCATTTGCGTTTCCGCCACCAGCGATTCCCGGCGTCGGTACATCTGGTGGATTCACGTTTATGCTTGAAGATCGTGCGGGCAAAGACGTCCCGTTTCTCGCGCAAAACGTGAAGACATTTTTGGAGGCAGCGCACAAACGGCCAGAGCTCGGCACCTTGATTCCGACATTTCTGCCGAATGTGCCGCAGGTTTTCGTCAAGGTCGATCGGGACAAAGTCGTCAAGCAGGGCATCGATCTCACCTCGGTTTATCAAACGCTGCAGACATTCATGGGCGGATTTTTCGTGAACTACTTCAACCGCTTCGGCCGCACATGGCAGGTGTACATCGAAGCGGAAGGCGATTATCGAACCGACGCGAAGAACGTCGGCCAATTTTTCGTTCGCAACTCGACTGGCACGCCGGTGCCGCTCGATGCGATCTCAACGGTCGAGAACATCGCTGGTCCGGAGTTCACGGTGCGTTACAACGAATACCGCGCGGCTCAAATCAACGGTTCGGCCGCACCAGGCTACAGCTCGTACCAGGCGATGAACGCCCTCGAGGAAACTTTTCGACAAACCATGCCTAACGAGATGGGCTACGACTACCTTGGCCTGTCGTTTCAGGAAAAGAGAGCACAGGAAGGCGTATCGCCGACTTTGGTTTTTGGAATGTCGCTCTTGTTTGTGTTTCTGATTCTCGCCGCACTGTATGAAAGCTGGTCACTGCCCTTCAGCGTCTTGTTAGGCACGCCGGTCGCGGTGCTCGGTGCGTTCCTCACGCTCTGGCTGCGCGGGATGGAAAATAATATCTACGCGCAGATCGGATTGATCATGCTTATCGGACTGGCCGCAAAGAACGCCATCTTGATTGTTGAATTCGCAAAGGATGAATATGAGAAAGGCAAACCGCTGCTCGACGCGACACTCGAAGGCGCGCGCCTGCGTCTACGGCCGATCCTGATGACTTCCCTTGCATTTATTTTCGGAATGCTGCCGTTGTGGTTCGCCAGCGGTTCCGGCGCAGTCGCGCGCCGCATTCTCGGTTCGACCGTCATTGGCGGAATGATCGCCGCCTCGGCCATCGCGATCTTTCTCATTCCGGTGACGTTCTACGTGATCGAGCGATTCGCCGCCGGTCACGAAGGAAAAACGGAAGCACCGCCAAGCACGAAACCGGCGGGATGATCGACAATCTTCCAAAGCCTATCAGGCTTTACATCGCGGGGGAGAATACCGGCGACGCGAATTTGTTCGACGAATGCTTCGCCGAAGGTGCCGTGGTGCGCGATGAGGATGAAACGCATCGAGGTCTGGCTGAGATCAAGAAGTGGAAAGCTGAAACCAAGAAGAAATATCAGCACACGGTCGAGCCGCTTTCGTTCACCAAGGAGAATGGTAAAACAATCGTCACCAATCGCCTTACCGGAGATTTTCCGGGAAGTCCAATCGAGCTCGAGTTTGTGTTCACGCTCGACGGCGACAAAATTGTTTCGCTCGAGATTCTTTCATGAGCGGTGACTCGGCAAAGCCATGAGGCCGCAGCCGGATTTCATTCACGAATTTGTTCAGGGGAAATCAAGTCGCACGCTGCTACTTCTGCACGGCACAGGTGGAACTGAACGCGCTCTGGTCTCGCTCGGACACGAGCTCGATCCGGATGCATCCTTACTGAGTCCGCGTGGAAAAGTTTTGGAAGACGGCATGCCGCGATTCTTTCGCCGGCTCGCCGAAGGCGTCTTCGATCTGGACGATTTAAGAAAGCGGACGCACGAGTTGGCTGATTTCGTGATTTCCGCCGCCCAGCACTACGAGATCGACAATCGCTACATCGTAGCGGTCGGATATTCCAACGGCGCCAACATCGCGGCGAGCATGCTCCTTCTTCGGCCGGAAGTGTTGTCAGCCGGAATCTTGTTTCGAGCAATGGTACCCCTGATTCTCGAACAGCAGCCGGATCTTTCATCGAAATCTGTCTTCATCAGCGCTGGCTCATTCGATCCAATTGTTCCCACGTCGCAAACCAAACAACTTGCCGAACTGTTACAAGCCGCCGGCGCGGATGTAACGATTCGCTTTCTCCAAAGCGGCCACCAGCTGATGCCGGACGACGTCGATCTTGCCCGCCAATGGCTGGCGGATTTGAAATAAACACTTCTCAGCTTTTCAGCGTTCGCAGATACGCGATGAGCGCTCGAACGTCAGTGTCTTTTAACTTTTTGCCAAACGACGGCATCTCCCCTTTAATTCCTTCGAGGACAACTTTGTGTATGCGAGCATCACTCTTGTGAAGATCGTACAGGTCCGGTCCTTCGTCGCCATGCGCGTCGTCTCCGTGGCAATGCGCGCAATTCATTAAGAAGAGATGGCGACCTTGGGTCGCGTCCGCTAGCATAACTTTCGACATCGGCGCGTTCGAAGTCGATGTCACTGTTCCTGAAGAGGCATTTGAGCCGGTTTCGCCTGGCGCGTTCGAAGTCGATGTCGCTGTTCCCGAAGAGGCATCTGAGCCGGTTTCGCCGAGCAACATCTCCCCGCCAACGAATCCGGCCGCACCGATCAGCGCGCAGGCGCAACAGGCCGTGATCAGATAAGAGGTGAAGGCGCGCCGCGAGAATTCATTTCGCGCCACGACGCGCCATGCCATCAACGCCAGGATCAATGCGAATGCAGGCCAGACAAAGAGGTGATGAAGCCGCATTAGTCCGGTACCCATGACTTTCCATTTGCTCAAACCCAATCCGGAAAAGACAGCGGCAACCGCACCCAGCGCGGCGAGGATCACAAGCCAGTAGCCGATCGCCTTGAAGTCGCGTCCCTTAGACGATCGATCTCGAACCAGGGAGAGGAGGTCGAACAGCGTCGCAACAAAAATCAGCGCAATGGGAAAATGGGTCAGCCCGCCGTGGGCGCGTTCCCAGAAAAGCGAATTCATGATTCATGCGCCTCTGGCTCTCGATCTTTAGGCCAGCGTGCTGTCGACAACAGCGAGGCTGTGATTTCCCTCGACGTAATTGACGTTGGTGATTCCGAGAACCGAGCTGAGTTTTTCCGCAGGCACAACCATTGGCCCCGGCTTTGGCGCGGTGCCCGGCGCGGGTTGCGGAAATGCCGTCGCCATCGCGGTGTGAAAAGTAATGTTACCTTCCACTTTCTTTACAATCTGATGAATGTGGCCATTCAATACGGTGACCGAACCGAACCGTTTCAGAAATCCCAGCGCTTGCTCCGCGTCGTCGGTTCCCCAGCCCCACTGCGGATAAACCGCCCACAACGGAATATGAGCGAAGACAACGATCGGTGTGCTAGTGGAAAGTGGCTCGAGGTCTTTCTTCAACCAATCCAGTTGTTCGGGACCAAGAATGCCGAGGCCACCCTCACGAATGTTCACCACGTTGACCAATCCGATAAAGTGCACGCCCTTTTTATCGAAACTATACCAACCGGCCCCGAGCGACTTTTTGCCAAATCGCTCGCGGTATAATGCGCCGTTGTCGCTGATGACGTCGTGCTCGCCAGGAACGTAAAAGATCTCTCCGGTTTTGATGCTCTTCAAATTTTGCTCGAGCGCGTCGAACTCTTCCGCCTCTGAGAGATGGCTTAGGTCGCCGGTGTGCAAAATGAAATCCGGCGGCGTGGGCAACGCGTTAATCTTGGCGACCGCTTTCTGCAACGTGCCGATAACGTCCTTGTTCGCGTCTTTATTGAAACCGATGTGGCTGTCGCTGATTTGCACGAAACTGAAATCCCCGACGGCGCCATGACCTACCGCGCCCAGCACTTTGGACGTGAGCAGTCCTCCGCTCATCGTCCAAAGTACGCCGGTGCCTGCCCAAGCCATGCATTTTAGAAATCCGCGGCGATCGATGCCGTCATGCTCTTGTTCGTGGTCGTGAAGAATATAATCCGACATAATATTGATCCTTGATTAGGTTTGATTTGGTAAGATTTTCTTTTTCAATATTCCTGACCGATTCAGCGCGGTTTTATTCCTGAAATCTCTGCCTCCTGGGAACTGTCTGAAGCGCCTCGTGCGTCTCAGTCGTCCCCTT